>JBIOEK010000042.1:0-13491 GCA_044445925.1 Hyphomicrobiales bacterium | reverse complement strand
TCAGCGTCACCATCGGCGGCCTCGGCGACAACAATACCGGGTTGGGCGGCGGCACGGTCGATCTCGGCACCGGTACCTTGACGCTCGGCTCCGGTGGCCAGGGCGGCCTGTTCGGCGGCGTCATTCAGGGTTCCGGCGGCCTCACCAAGATCGGCGCCGGCAACCAGTTCTTCAACGGCATCAGCACCTATACGGGCCCGACCGTGATCAGCGGCGGCACACTCACCGTCAACGGGGCGATCGTCTCGCCCGTGACCGTGCAGTCGGGCGCGACGCTCGCCGGCACGGGCAGCGTGGGTTCGACCTCGATCCTCTCGGGCGCGACGCTCGGGCCGACCGGCGGCGTGACGAGCAGTGGCGTCGCGAGCTCGGCGCGTGCCGGCTCATTTGGCTCCGCCGGCTCCTTCGGCTCGTTCACCGTCAACGGCAATCTCGGCTTCGTGCCGGGCTCGACCTACGCGGTCGAGGTCAATGCGCAAGGCCAAAACGACTTCACACATGTGACCGGCAAGACGACGATCTCGGGCGGGACCGTGGGCGTGCTGGCGGCAAACGGCACCTACCAGCCTTCGACCGTCTACAAGATCCTGACCTCGGATAATGGCGTCAACGGCACCTTTGGCGGCACCATCTCGAACTTTGCCTTCCTCACGCCGACGCTCACCTATGACGCAAACGACGTCTTCCTGACCTTGCAGCGCAATGACCTCAACTTCCAGCAGGCGGCCCAGCCCGGCAACCCGAACATCGTCGCTACCGCCTTGCAGCAGGCGGTGCTGAAGTTCGATCAGAGCCTGCTCCAGGGCAATGGTTCCTCGGTCGCTCTGGCGCTTGCCAATAGCGGCGTGCTGTCGTCGGCCGGCCTGGCCATCATCGACCGTATCGACAACCTCACGGCAGCCGGGGCGAACCTCGCCTTCAACTCGCTTTCGGGCGAGGGCGCGAATGCGGCGCCCGAGGCCTCCTTCCTGGCAAGCCGGCTGTTCTCCTCGGCGATGCTGAGCCAGTCGGCCTTCTGGCGCAATGGCGGAGGCTCGGACGCCAATGGCATCAGCTCGAGCCAATTGTCCTCGAGCGACGCGCTCGGCTATGCGCCGATCGACGATCAGCACATCGCCCCCTTCGACAAGATGGGCGGCAAGCAGGCAGCCTTCCTGCAGACGCCGCTACCGCGCACCTGGCGCCTCTGGTTCACGTCGCTTGGCGGCTACGAGCAGCTGCCGGGCGAACTCGCGCTCGGCGTCGCCAAATCCTCGGCCCACGCCTATGGGGGCGCCGGCGGCATCGACTACCAGATCAACTCGAATTTCCTCGTCGGCTTCGCCGCCGGCGGCACGGATGGCTCGTTCTCGACCAGCGCCCGCTCGACGCAGGGCACCGCGGGCGGGATGCATATCGGCGTCTATGGCACGGCGAATTTCGGGCATCTCTACGCGACGACGACGCTCGATGGCGGCTATTTCACCGACCATCTCAAGCGCAGCATCCTGGGCGTCGGGCCGATGGAGCTCGCCAATGCGAGCCCCACCGAGAATGAGCTCGGCGGGCGCCTAGAGATCGGCTGGAAGCAGGGGTTCGGCAATTTCAAGGTCACCCCCTTCGCGGCGCTCGAGGCGAGGCGCATCGGCATGCCGACCTTCACCGAGGCGACGACGCAGCTCGACGGCACGCCGGGCATTCTCGGCCTCGGCTACCGCTCGCAATCGGAGCGCTCGATGCGCTCCTATTTGGGCGCCAATATCGAGACCCCGGTCGATCTCGGCAACGGCATGGAGCTCACGCCCAATCTGCGGCTCGCCTGGATCCACGAGTTCGACCGCACGCGGCGGATTGGCGCCTATCTGATCAATTTGCCCCAGGCGGATTTCATCATCAACGGCGCCCGCCCGGCCCGCGAATCGCTCGAGGCCAATATCGGCGCCCAGCTCGGCGTGACCCAAAACGTCAAGCTCTTCGCCAATTTCGAAGGCGATTTCTCACATGGCGGGCGAAGCTACTCGGCCATGGCCGGGTTGAAGGTCATCTTCGACGATCTGCCGCGCAAGGCAGAACCCGGCATGGCGGGTTCCGCTCCCGTCTTCACCTCGCGCGAAGCCGCAAAGGTCGAGGAGGACGCGCTCTTCCCGCGCCTCGTGCGCGAGCCGCAGAATCTCGACCTCTCCTTCCATTTCGCGGAGGTGGCGAGCGCGGCCGGGGATTACGAGGCGGCGGTCGGGGCGCTCGAACGCATGCGCTTCTACAATACGGATCTGCCGCGCGTCGAGCTCGAGCTCGGCGTCCTGTATTTCCGGCTCGGCTCCTACAAGATGGCGCTCAGCCATTTCGAGGCGGCGGTCTCGTCGCCCGACACGCCCGATGCGGTTCGCCAGCGGGTCGCCGAGTTCGAGCGCGAGATCCAGAAGCGCCTGAGCCCGAACCAATTCACGGTCTTCGCCCAGGCGGGGCTGCGCTACCAGACGAATGCCAATGCGGGGCCGGCGAATGTGCTGGTCAAGGCGCTCGGCCAGGACGCGGTGCTCGACAGCCAGTTCACCCGCAAGGCCGATTGGAACGCCTTCGGCCTGGCCTCGGCGCGCTATTTCTATGATTTCGGCAATCAGCGCGGCGATGGCTGGCAAACCGATCTCACCGCCTATTATGCGCGCCAGTTCAAGGTGACGCGCCTCGACCTCGGCATCGCCGAGCTGCAGACGGGGCCGCGGCTCGCCGTGGCGCCCGACGCTCTGCCCGGCCTCACCTTCCACCCCTATGTGATCGGCAACGCGGCGACGCTCGGCGACAACCCCTATCTGGCGACGCTCGGCGCGGGCGCAGCCTTCGACTACGCACTCGGCGGGGAATTCGCCGTGGAGCCGAGCATCGAGTTCCGCCGGCGCGAGTATCGCAATTCGACCGATTACCAGAACGCCAAGGACCAGACCGGCAATCTCGTCAACGTCGCCCTGGCGGCGACGGGGGCGATCTCCACCTCGGTGCGCTGGCAGGGGCGCCTGCTCTATGCGACGGCGAGCGCCAACCAGACCTTCGACGAATATCGCCAGTTCGGCGTGGATTTCGGCTTGCCCGTCGATTTCAACGCGCCCTTCCTCTCCGATCCGCGGGTGTGGACCGTGACGCCGATGGCCGGATATTCGCTGGTGCGCTATGGTGGCCCGAATTTCCTGGTCGACCCGAATGTGACGCGCCAGGATGGGGAATGGCACGCCGGGCTCTCGTTCGACGCGCCCCTCGGAACCTATGCGGGCTTTGCGGCCCAGATCATGTTCCAGAGGGTGAACTCGACGTTGCGCAACTACGACACGCGCAATTTCTCGGTCTCGGCCGGTCCGACGGTGCGGTTCTGATCATGGCCTCGAAGAGCACGTGCCGGATTTCCGGCGAGGAGCTGATCGCAGGCAAGGAGGAAGACATGCTTGAGCGTCGTCTCGGTCGTCTCGCCCTCCTCGCCGCGCTCGGCGCCACCCTGTGCGTCCCGATGCCCGCCCTCGCCCAGCAGGTGGGCGTCGCCGGCGCCGTCAACCCGGCCTCGAAAGCGAGCCTACGCGGCAATGTCAGGGTGCTCGAGCTCGGCTCCCCCATCATCCATGACGAGCATCTGCAGACATCGGCACAGGGCTCCCTGCAGGTTGTCTTCATCGACAAGACGACGCTCAGCCTCGGGCCCTCGAGCGACCTGACCATCGACAGCTTCGTCTATGACCCGCAGCGGCAGAGCGGCAAGATGGCGCTCACGCTCGGCAAGGGCGTGTTGCGCGTCGTCGGTGGCAGCGTGCCTCGCACGGGCGGGGCCACGGTCACGACGCCCGTCGCGACGATCGGGATACGCGGCGGCATCGCGACCGTGTCGCATGACAAGCGATCGGGCACGCGCGCGGTCAACGGCTACGGCGTCCTGACCGTCGCGAGCAAGGGCCTTCAAGGAGGTTCGACGCCATGACCATTCAGTCGAGCAATTCCTTGGGTCATATCGCCTTCTGCGCGGCCCTCGCCTTGTTCGGGGTGCTCGGCGCGGGGGGGGACGCCGCGCAGGCCCAGCAGATCGGCACGGCGGGCGCCGTCAACCCCGCCGCCAAGGCGAACCTCGGCGGCTCGACCAAGGTCATCGAGCTCGGCAGCGCCATCATCCATAAGGAACGTGTCGAGACCTCCGACAAAGGCTCGGTGCAGCTCGTCTTCATCGACAAGACCACGATGAATATCGGGCCGAACAGCAGTCTCGTGATCGACGAATTCGTCTATGACCCGAGCACCGGCGCCGGCAAGATGTCGGCCTCCCTCGGCAAGGGCATCCTGCGCGTCGTCGGAGGCAACGTCACCCATACGGGCGGCGCCACGGTCACGACGCCAGTCGCCACGATCGGCATCCGCGGCGGCGTCGCCGTCATCAAGCACGACAAGGATAATTGCGAGAAAGGCGGCTCGCTCTCGACCGCCGTCGACAACGTCTTCGGGAATGTCGACGTCTCGACGCAGGCCGGCAAGCAGGAGATCAGGCGTCCGGGCTACGGCGTGACGGTTTGCTCGGCCAATGCGCCGCCCTCCACCCCGCAACTCGTCAGCCAGGCCGAGATCGATGCGAGCAACCGCCTGCTCACCAGCCAGGGCGCGCAGAGGGGCAGCTTTCCGGGCCAAGCCCATGACAACCCCTTCACCGCCGATCTCGGAAACCGGCAGCCCTGGCAGGTGCTGGCGGATAACGGCAATCCGCTCCAGGATCCGCGCCTGACAAATCAGCAGATCGCGAAGCCGGCGCCGACCAATACGGCCCTCGGTCCTCAGAATCAGGCGTCTCCGCCGAAGGGTCAAACGCCGAACGCGACGCCCAAGGCCTTCGCCCTGACGATGAGCACGGATCCCTCGCTCGGGGGGCCGGTTCCGTATCTTCTCGGCAGCTTCGCGGCGTCCGGAAACTACAATGTCTCGCCCGTGCTCGGCTATCGCTCGGCCGCCAGCTCCGCGGGCATCCAGCCGATCCAGACTTTCCAGGCCGGGCTCTCGATCAACGGCCAGGGATCGTCGCAGACCTCGACCCTGTTCGTCGCCGCCTCCTCGATCACCAATGGCATCTCGACGGGCGGCTTGCGGGCCTCGACGCGGCTCGCAGCCAACCAGGCGCCGGGCTTTGCCTATGGTGCCGTCAATTCTACGAGCATGGTGCAGGTTGACGCCAATGGCGTGCCGACGGGCTACAGCGTCACGTCCAACCTCTATAATTCGGGCAACGGCACTGCCCAGCCGGGCACCGTAACGTCCTATCCGGGCCCGCCTCCGGTCACGAACTACCAATATTCCCACACCGCTTCGGCGGTGCCCGTTCCGTCGGGCCTCGGCTCCGACCGGCCGGCCCAGACCCTGTCGGGCTTCGTCGGCGGCTTGATGCGGACCTTCGTCTTCGCCAATGCCTCGGCGCAGTCGGGGAACGCCTTCGGACCGGCTTATGCGGTGGGCGGCACGGCGCAGATCCAGCTCGATCCGGCGCAATCGGCGCTGCAGGCGAATTTCCAGACGACGGCGCTGACCCAGAGCGGCTCCGGCCCAGATGCTTACGCCTCCGGGGGTTATCAGCTCGGCAACCTCCAGGCAGGCGCAAATCTGCGCAGCGCCTATATCGATTCGCGCAACTTCGCGGCGATCGATGCGACCACGGACCCGAATTCCGCCTCCAGCATCCAGAACCCGCTTTCGACCGTGAACGGCGCAGGGCTGCGCAGCAGCAATCTGCAGATGGTGACCTCCGACACGGTCAACGCCCAGTCCTTCTTCTTCCCCGGCGTCAATTTCTGCAATTGCGAGTATGCGCGCTGGGGCTTCTGGGCGGCCGACACCTCGCGCAATTCGACGAGCACCGCCCAGACCTTGGCGGATCGCGGACCGCTGATGCTGTGGGTTGCGGGCGTTCAGCCGGCGGTCGGCACCATCCCGACCACGGGCTCGGCGACCTATGGCGGGCATGTGATCGCCAATTTCACCGATGGCGCGAGCCAATATATCGCTGCCGGAAATTTCTCGAACACGGTGAATTTCGGCAGCAAATCCGGCACGGTATCGATCTCGAATCTCGACAACCGCAGCTATCTCGGCAATACCTCCTTCGGCGCCGATCCGCGCTTCTTCACGGGCTCGGGGGCGACGGTCTCAGGCTCTCCCACCGGTTTCTCGCTCGCGGGCCAGTTCTACCAGGGATCGACGGGCCCGGCGCAGGAGATGGGCGGCAACATCCTGTTTCAGGGCATGAGCAACTCTTATCTGGGGAGCGGCATTTTCGCGGCGCGCCGGTAGGCGAAGCGAAGCTTCTTGCGCATAATCCGATCCGAAAAGCTGGACCACCCCTGCCTTCGCGAGGGCATGCTTTTCGCGATCTGCGCTTGCCTCACCACATCGCCGCATAGGGCAGGAAGCCGACCATGTCGCCTGGTGCAATCGCCTGGACATGCTCGGCGAGCTCGACGAGGCCATGGGTCTCGGTGAGCGAGGTCAGGATGCCGGCCCCTTCCTGGGGATGCTTCATGGCCTCGACCGTTCCGTCCGCGGCGTCGCGCAGCGACACGCGAACATATTCGCGCCGCCCAGTTTTCTTGCGGTAGCCGAAGGCGGCGCGCACCGGCACGGTTTTCAGCGGATCCGGCGCCATGCCGCTGAGACGCGCCAGCAGCGGGCGCACCACATGGCAGAAGGTCACGAACACCGCGACCGGATTGCCCGGCAGCCCGACGAAGGGGATGCCGCCGATCACGCCCATGGCGACCGGCCTCCCGGGCTTTATGCCGAGCCGCCAGAAGACCAGCCGGCCGACAGCTTCGACCGCGGCCTTGACATGGTCCTCCTCGCCGGTCGAGACGCCCCCGCTCGTCAAGATGAGGTCATGGTGGCGCGCGGCGGCCGCGAGCCTTTGCGCCAGCTCGCCTCGGTCGTCGCGCAAGATGCCGAGATCGGAGATCTCGACGCCGAAGCGGCGCAGCATGCAGGCAATGAGCGGCCGGTTCGAATCATGGACGGCGCCGGGGCGAAGCTCGACGCCGGGCTCGACGAGCTCGTCGCCCGTCGAGAACAACGCGACCTTGAGCCGCCGCCTGACCGAAATCGCCGGTAGGCCGGCTGCCGCCGCGAGCGCCACATCCTGCGGCCTCAGCCTTCGCCCCGCCGGCAGCAATACGGTGTCGCGCGCGACATCCTCGCCGGCGCGGCGCAGATTGGCGCCCTCGCGCAGGCCAGGCGGCAGGGTGACACGGTCACCCGCCGCCTCGACATCCTCCTGCATGAACACGGTGTCGGCGTCGGCGGGAAGCGGCGCGCCGGTGAAGACGCGGACCGCCGACCCTTTCGTCGCAAGCCCCGCCGCCGAGCCGCCCGCGGCGACCCGGCCGCGCAGGGGCAGGACGGTATTGCCCTCAGCCATGAGATCGGCATGGCGCACCGCGTAGCCGTCGACAGCGGAGTTGTCGAAAGGCGGCAGGGCCAGCGGCGAAGCGATGTCGGCCGCGACCACGCGCCCATCGGCCTTGGCGAGCTTCACCGTCTCGACACCGGCGACGGGCGTGATCCGCTCGGCGATCAAGGCCAGCGCCGCATCGACCGGCATCAGCTCCCCGCCGAAGGCGAAGCAGTCGTCAGTGAGCTGCGCCATGGGCTTCAAGCCTCGCAATTACCTCGCCGACCGGCAAGGCCTTGGCCACCACCATATCGAGTATGGCCGCGATGTCGTCGAGGGCCACCACCGGAACCCTGGCCTGCGGAAACGCCTGGTCGGATGCGACGGCGACAATGCACTCATCCGTCTCGTGCAGCGCCTCGCGGCCATTGGCCGCGCGGAACACTTCGAGCTTGGGATGCGAAAGCCTCTTGAAGCCTTCGACGAGCACGATGTCGCAAGGCGAAAGGCGCGCAATGAGCGAATCAAGGCTCGCCTCCGCCTCGCCTTCGGCGAGCTCATGGATCAGCGCGAAGCGTTTCGATGAGGACACGATCACCTCCGCGGCGCCGGCCTGGCGGTGGACAAAGGAATCCTTGCCGGGCCGGTCGACGTCGAAATCGTGATGGGCGTGCTTGACGGTCGCGACGCGCAGGCCGCGCGCGACGAGAGCCGGGATCAGCCGCGTGAGCAGCGTCGTCTTGCCGGCGCCGCTCCAGCCCGCGATCCCGAGGAGCTTCACTTTGACCTCAAGGACTTGAGCAGGCTGGGAAAAGCCCATTCCGGCCCATCTCCGCGGCCTTCGCGGGGATGAGCGGCCAATGGTTTCCCTTGCCTCGAGCGGCGGCTCAATTCGAGTCGGAAAGCCCTGGCACATCTATTCGCTGTGTCCCCGGCGCGATAGAAACCCCTCATGACGAGCACGCTCGACCTCAAGGGCCTCAAATGCCCGCTGCCGGCGCTACGCCTGCGCAAGGCCTTGAAGAGCATGGCGCCGGGCGATGGCATCGCGGTCGCCTGCACGGACCCGCTCACCCGTATCGACATCCCCCATCTCCTGAACGAGACCGGCGACAGGCTCGAGGGCATCGAGGAGGCGGGCGGTATTCTCCTCTTCCGTATCCGCAAGAGCCCGCTTGCTCCCTCCTCGCCCTGAAAGGGCTTGGCCATCACGTCCAGGCACGGCAATTCATGTCGGCGTCGTGAGCCGCACGATGTTCTCCCCATGTTCGAGATCGCGCGGCTCATTGGCATTGAAGAACGGATCATAGGGCTCGACCGGCCATTCGGCGATCGCGACCGGATGGCGCGCCGTGAACAGGTCGATCTTGCGCACACTTTCCTCGACGAGGGCGTGGCGCAGCTCCTCGCGTATGCCGAGCGGCCAAAGGCCGATCACCGGATGCACCTGCCCGCCCGAGGCCGCGCAGGCGAAGGTGGCTCCGGCCGCCTCGCGGGCCGCATGCAGGCGCACCACGAGATCGGGCGGCAGGAAGGGCGTGTCGGTCGCGGCGCTGACGAGCCAGGGCACGCCCTTGTGATGCCATGCCATCCAATCGAGCCCGGCGAGCACGCCGGCGAGCGGGCCGGCGAAGTCCTCGACGCTGTCTGCGACTACCGGCAGCCCATAGGAGAAAAAGCGGTCGGGCTCGCCATTGGCGTTGAGCATCAGCGCCTCGCATTGCGGACCAAGCCGCTCGATCACATGCAGCAGTAGCGGCTTGCCGTCGATCATTCGCAACGGCTTGTCGCCGCCACCCATGCGGCGCGAGCGTCCGCCCGCGAGCAGCACGCCGACCGTCGATTCGATCATGACTCACCTCCGCCGAGCTCTGCCCTGCGTATCATTGAGGGCCCTGCGGCTTGCCCGGGCAAGTAACGCCTGCCGGGCGCTGGGATCATACCACAACGGGCCGAAGACGTGCACGGTGTCGAAAGCGAGGCCCGATCGGCGCTTCGCGGCGACCGCGAAGCAGGGATGCGCTCGGCGATGTCATCGCCCATCCGCTCCCTTGCGGCGATGTTTCATGGCCTCCTCCTCGACATAGGCGAGGTCCTGATCGAAGACGATGCGCTCGGCGCCCGAGAGCGCCACGAAGCGCTTGCCGCGCGCCCGCCCGATCAAGGTGAGGCCGGCCTTGCGCGCGAGCTCAACGCCCCAGGCCGTGAAGCCCGAGCGCGAGACGAGGATCGGGATGCCCATGCGCACCGTCTTGATCACCATCTCGGAGGTCAGGCGTCCGGTCGTATAGAAAATCTTGTCGCCGCCGGCTACGCGATGCTTGAACATATAGCCGGCGATCTTGTCGGCGGCGTTGTGGCGTCCGACATCCTCCATATAGACGAGCGGCCGGCCGCGCTCGCACAGCACGCAGCCGTGGATGGCGCCAGCCTCCAGATAGAGCGACGGCGTGACGTTGATGATATGGGTGAGCCCGTAGAGCCAGGAGGTGCGCAGCTCGCTTTGCGGCAGCTCGACGCCCTCGATCGCCTCCATCAGGTCGCCGAAGGCCGTGCCCTGGGCGCAGCCCGAGGTCAGCGTCTTCTTGCGCAGCTTGTCCTCGAAATCGGTCTCGGTCGGGGTGCGCACCACGACGACATCGATCTCGCGGTCGTAGTCGACGCCCGTCACCTTGTCGTCCTGCTTCAGCATGCCCTGGTTGAGCAGATAGCCGAGCGCGAGATAGTCGGGATGGTCGCCGATCGTCATCATGGTGACGATCTCGCGGGCGTTGAGATAGAGCGTCAGCGGACGCTCGACGACGACGCGCGTCTCGATGTTGCGGCCCGTGTGATCGATGCCGGCGACGATCTCGCTGAGGCTCGGATCGAGCGGGTCCGGACGGATGAGGTAGTCGTCGAGGAGGTCCGATTCACCCATGACTTGCGCCCATCATGCACCGACTGCCTTCTGCGTCCTCGCGACGGCGGCGAGCCCCCAGGCTTCGATGGCGGCGGGATCGGGCGTGAGCTTCGTCCAATCCTCGCCGATGAAGTCGCGCCAGGCGGGCAGGAGGTGCCGGCTCACCGAGGTCAGGAGCGGTGTGCCGCTCGTCGCGGCGAGCGCGATCTCCTGGCGCAAGCCCTTGCCGGCGGCTTCCTGCGCGCCGAATTTCGAGATGATGGCGAGATCGACGCCATGCCCGATGCCTTGCGCGCCGAGCGCAGCTGCCTCGGCGAGACCCGCCGGATCGAGCCTGCAGCCGGACGAGCCCTTGGCGCGCTCGAGCGAGATCGAGACACGCCGGCCGCTCGCCAGATCCTCGAGCAGCATCTCGGCGCAGTCGGTCCCATCCTTCTCGACATTATGCTGCACCAGCCCGCCGAGCTTGAGCCCTCGCGCGCGCAGGCGCCGAGCCGCCTCGCGCATCAGGAGATCGATCGCGGCCGAGCGCGCCTCATGCACGACGGCGGCGATGGGACAGGCGAGTTGGGGCATCGGGCTCCTTGCTTGCTTCTCCCACTCCCCGCTTTGCGGAGAGAGGAACTTACTCAGCCGCCACCTTGGCGGCGGCGGCCTTCACCCGCACCGCGCAGAACTTGAATTCCGGAATCTTCCCGAAGGGATCGAGGGCGGGATTGGTCAACAGATTCGCCGCGGCCTCGGCGTAGCAGAAGGGCATGAACACCATGTTCTGCGGCACGTCGCGATCGGCACGCACTTTCACCTCGATGGCGCCACGGCGCGTCTCGACATGGATGAAGTCGCCGGCCCTCAGGCCGAGGCGCCCGAGCTCGCGCGGCGACATGAAGGCGACGGCTTCGGGCTCGAGCGCGTCGAGCACGCCTGACCGCCGCGTCATCGATCCCGTATGCCAATGCTCGAGCACCCGGCCGGTCGAGAGCACCATCGGGTAGTCGTCATCGGGAACTTCGTCGGGCGGCAACAGGCGCGCCGGCACGATCTTGCCGCGCCCGCTCGGCGTCGGGAAGCCGGTCGTGAAGATGATCTCGTTGCCGGGCTCGTCGGGCGAGTCGACCGGGTAGGTCACCGCGCCCTCGCGCTCCAGGCGCTCCCAGGAGATGTTCTTCAAGGACGGCATGGTGGATGCCATCTCGGCGAACACCTCGGCTGGACCGGCATAGTTCCAGGGAAGCCCGATGCGCCGCGCGATCTCCTGGATGATCCACCAATCCTGGCGGGCATCGCCCGGCGGCTTGATCACCGGACGGGCGAGCTGCACACGCCGGTCGGTATTGGTGAAGCTGCCACCCTTCTCGGCGAAGGCCGAGGCCGGCAGAATCACGTCGGCATGGAAGCATGTCTCGGTGACGAAGAGGTCCTGCACGACGAGATGCTCGAGCTTGGCCAGCGCCTGGCGCGCATGCTGCAGATCGGGATCGGACATGGCGGGGTTCTCGCCCTCGACATACATGCCCCTGATCTCGCCCGCATGCACCGCATTCATGATCTCGACGACTGTGAGACCCCGCTTGTGATCGAGCTCCTGGTGCCAGAAATTCTCGAAGTATTCGATGAATTGCGGCCGGTCCACCGGCTGGTAGTCCGGATAATACATCGGGATCAGGCCGGCATCCGAGGCGCCCTGGACGTTGTTCTGTCCGCGCAGCGGATGCAGCCCGGTCCCCGGCCGGCCGATCTGGCCGGTCACGAGCGCGAGCGCGATCAGGCAGCGCGCATTGTCGGTGCCGTGCACGTGCTGGCTGATGCCCATGCCCCAGAAGATGATCGAGGCTCGCGACTTGGCGTAAAGCCGCGCCACTTCCCTGATGGTCGAGGCCTTGATGCCGCATACGGCCTCCATCTTCTCGGGCGAATACTCGGCGACGCGTTCCTTCAACGCCTCGAAGCCCTCGGTGTAGCCGGCGATATATTGCTGGTCGGTCAGCCCCTCGGTGATGATGGCGTGGAGCATGGCGTTGAGCAGCGCCACGTCGGTGCCGGGCTTGAAGGCGAGATGGTGCAGCGCGTGGCGCGAGAGCTGCTGATGGCGCGGATCGATGACGATGAGCTTCGCGCCTTTCTTGGCGGCGCTCTTGATGAAGCTCGCGGCGACCGGATGGTTGACCGCCGGATTGGCGCCGATGACGATGATCACCTCGGCGTCAAGCGCGGACCTGAACGGAGCCGAGACTGCACCCGAGCTCAGCCCCTCCATCAGGGCGGCAACCGAGGATGCATGGCAGAGCCTCGTGCAGTGATCGACATTGTTCGAGCCGAAGCCGGTGCGCACCAGCTTCTGGAACAGATAGGCCTCCTCGTTCGAGCCTTTGGCCGAGCCGAAGCCCGCCAGCGATTTCGGCCCATGCGCGTCGCGGATGCGCTTCAGGCCGGAAGCGGCGAGGTCGAGCGCCTCTTCCCAGCTGGCCTCGCGAAAATGCGTGAAGGGATTGGCCGGATCGACCTGGTCGTTGGCGTCCTTGCGCATTTCGGGCAGGCGGATGAGCGGCTTCGTCAGGCGGTGCGGGTGGTGGATATAGTCGAAGCCGAAGCGGCCCTTGACGCAGAGCCGGTTTTCGTTGGCAGGCCCGTTGCGCCCTTCCGCATAGATGATCTTCTCGTCCTTGACGTTGTAGGTCACCTGGCAGCCGACCCCGCAATAGGGGCACAGAGAGTCCACCTTGCGGTCGGGCCAGACGCTGCGCGTCTCATGCTGGTCGAGGAAAGCCGCCGGCATCAGCGCGCCGGTCGGGCAGGCCTGCACACATTCGCCGCAGGCGACGCAGGTCGATTCCCCCATCGGATCGTCGAAATCGAAGACGATCTTGGCGTCGGCGTTGCGATAGGCCATGCCGATCACGTCGTTGACCTGCACGTCGCGGCAGCCACGCACGCAGAGGCCGCATTGGATGCAGGCATCGAGATTGACCCGCATGGCGGCGTGGCTGGGATCGGGCTTCCAGCGCTCGGCCGCCGGGAAGCGGCTCGTGGTCACGCCGGTTCTGTCGGCCCAGCCCCAGAATCGCGAGGTCGGGTCATGCGAGCTGGCGCGCGCCGGCTGGTCGGCGACGAGCAGCTCCATGACCATCTCGCGCGCTTTTACGGCGCGCGCGGAGGCCGTCTTGACCTTCATGCCGATGGCGGGCTTGCGCATGCAAGAGGCGGCGAGCACCCGCTCGCC
>JBIOEK010000041.1:0-13522 GCA_044445925.1 Hyphomicrobiales bacterium | reverse complement strand
GCGTCGAGCAGCAGAAGTCTGTGGTCGAGTTCGCCAAGGAGCAGTTCGATCGCGCCAACGTCCTGATGCAACGCGGCTTCACGACGCATGAAGTTTACGATCAACGGCGCCAAACCCTCGATGCCGCGAATGCCGGCATGACCGCCGCTGTGGCCAAGGTCGGCCAAGCCGAGCGGGCGCTCGAGGCGGCTCAACATGATGTCGAGTTGCTGAAGGTCAACATCGCCGACAACACGCTCGTCGCACCGCGCATGGGGCGAATCCAATATCGCATTTCGAATGTCGGAGAGGTGCTGCCCGCCGGCGGCAAGGTCTTCACCATGCTCGACATCTCCGATGTCTACATGGATGTCTATCTGCCGACCTTGGAGGCCGGCCGGGCGCGGGTCGGCGACGATGCCCGGATCGTGCTCGACGCATATCCGGACTTTGCAGCAACAGCGCAAGTTTCTTTCATCGCGACGCAAGCGCAATTCACGCCGAAGGCCGTCGAGACCAAGAGCGAGCGAGACAAGCTGATGTTCCGCGTGAGAGTCCGTGTCGATGCGGCTCTCTTGCGAAAATATGCGACGGAGGTTCGCACCGGCCTTCCGGGTATCGCCTATGTGCGCCTCGATCCGGACGTCTCCTGGCCCGATCGGTTGCAAGGCCCCAGGCTCCCGTGAGCCTTGCCTTGGAACCCGTCGCTGCGCTTCGAGATGTGGCCTCGCGGTACGGGGCGAGGCTCGCTCTCGATCATGTCAGCCTCGACCTTCCCGCTTCCCGCATGACCGGCTTGATCGGTCCGGACGGTGTCGGCAAATCGACGCTTCTGAGCCTCGTCGCGGGCGCGAGACGCATTCAGGAAGGACAAGTGCGCGTCCTCGGAGGAGACATCGGCGATGCGGCCCATCGCAGGCTCATCTGTCCGCGCATCGCCTATATGCCGCAAGGGCTCGGGCGCAACCTCTATCCCGATCTGAGCGTGCGCGAGAATATCGAATTTTTCGGGCGCCTCTTCGGACAGTCCCGTGCTGAGCGCGCCTGGCGCATGGCCGAGCTCCTGAAGAGCACGGGCCTTCATCCCTTCGTCGACCGGCCGGCGAAGAAACTTTCAGGCGGCATGCGCCAAAAGCTCGGCCTGTGTTGCGCGCTCATCCACGATCCCGATCTCCTGATCCTGGATGAGCCGACGACCGGCGTCGATCCGCTTTCGCGCCGCCAATTCTGGGACTTGATCGAGGAGATGCGGGCGCGGCGCCCGAGCCTCAGCGTCCTCGTGGCGACTGCCTATATGGAGGAGGCCGAACGCTTCGATTGGCTTGTCGCCATGCAGTCCGGACGCGTCCTGGCGACGGGCAGGCCGGCGGACATCAAGGCGCATGCGAGGGCCTCGACCCTCGAGACAGCCTTCATCGCATTGATGCCTGAAGCGAGGCAGTCCGGCCGCCGAGCCTTCGAGACCCCGCCACGACGCGTCTTCGACGGGGAACCGGTAATCGTGACGCGGAATCTGACGCGGACCTTCGGGGACTTCACGGCGGTCGATCGGGTGAACTTCAGCATCGAGCGCGGCGAGATATTCGGCTTCGTCGGCTCGAATGGCTGCGGCAAGACGACCACCATGAAGATGTTGACCGGGCTCCTGCCCGCAAGCTCCGGCGAAGCTTGGCTCTTCGGCCGACCCGTGGACGGCTCCGACGGACGAATGCGCGAGCGCGTCGGCTATATGGCGCAATCCTTCTCGCTCTATTCGGAGCTGACCGTCAGGCAAAACCTCATCCTGCAGGCGCATCTGTTCCATTTGCCGCGAGAGCGGATCGATCCGCGCATCGGTGAGCTGGTCGAGCGCTTGGGGCTCGAGCCGCATCTCGATCAGCTCCCGACACAGATGCCGCTCGGCATCCGCCAGCGACTCTCGCTTGCCGTCGCCATCGTTCACCAGCCTGAGCTCCTGATCCTCGACGAGCCCACCTCCGGGGTCGATCCCCTGGCGCGCGACGAGTTCTGGCGAGTTCTGATCGAGCTTTCGCGGCGCGAGGGCGTGACGATCTTCGTGTCGACGCACTTCATGAACGAAGCCGCGCGCTGCGACCGCATCGCTCTCATGCATGCGGGACGAGTCCTGGAGACGGGCACGCCGTCTTCGCTCATCGCATCCGGCAGGGGAACCACGCTCGAGGATGTCTTCGTCGCCTATCTCGAGGAAGCTGAGGCCGCCGAGCGGCCGGCTGGCGAGACGGGCCCGAAGCAGCCCGATCCGGCCGTCGGCACGGGCGTCGCGACCTTCGCGGGGCAAGAGGCCTCTTCCTGGTTCAGCTTTCGCCGCCTCTTCGCCTATACGATCCGCGAAACTCTCGAACTGCTTCGCGATCCGATACGCCTGAGCTTTGCGCTTTTCGGCACGGCCTTTCTCATGACGGTGTTCGGGGCCGGCATCTCGCTCGATGTCGACAACCTGTCCTTCGCGGTCCTGGATCGCGACAACTCGCCCGATAGCCGCGCTTATCTTTCGGAATTGCGCGGCTCGCCCTATTTCCTCGAGAAGGCGCCCATCCGAGATACGGGCGATCTCGAGCGGAGGCTGCAGACCGGGGACATCCAGGCCGCCATCGAGATTCCAACGGAATTCGGACGCAACCTCAATAAGGGCGTCTCGACCGAGATCGGCGCCTGGGTCGACGGCGCCATGCCGTTCCGGGCCGAGACGATCAGAGGCTATCTGCAAGGCGTGCACGCCCAGTATCTCGCCGACCGCGCCGTGCAATCGGGCGTGGCGAGCAAGCCTCCGCAAGCCAATATCGAGACGCGCTTTCGCTACAATCAGGACTTCGACAGCATCTACGCCATGGTGCCGGGAACCTTGTCGATGCTGCTCGCTCTCATTCCGGCCATATTGATGGCGCTCGCGGTCGTGCGCGAGAAAGAGCTCGGCTCGATCACCAATCTCTACGTCACTCCTGTCAGCCGCCTCGAATTCCTTCTGGGCAAGCAGATGCCCTATGTGGGGCTGGCGATGGCGAATTGTTCGCTCCTTTGGCTCATGGCACTGTTCGTCTTCCATGTGCCGATGAAAGGCAGCGCAGCGACCTTCTTCCTCGGGGCGCTCCTCTATGTGGTCTGCACGACCGGCTTCGGGATGCTGATCTCGACCTTTTGCCGCACCCAGATCGCAGCCCTCTTCGGAACCGCCATCCTCACCGTGCTGCCGGCCACCCAGTTCTCCGGCATGCTAGTCCCGGTTTCATCCCTATCCGGCTTGCCCGCCCTCATGGGGCGCGGCTTTCCGATGACCTATTTCCTGAAGATCAGCGTCGGCACCTTTACCAAGGCGCTCGGCTTCTCCGATTTGAGCGCAAGCTTCCTCTCCCTGTCGGTTTTCGTGCCGGTGCTCATCGGTGCGAGCCTTCTCCTGCTTCCGAAACAAGAGGCCTGAGCCTGATCGATGCGGGCGATCGAGAACATCTTCTGGCTCGGGCTGAAGGAGCTACGCAGCTTTTTCGGCGATTACACGCTGCTCGGCCTCGTCATCTGGTCGTTCTCGGCTGCGGTTTATGCCCAGGCCAACAGCAACTTGCAAGAGCTGCACAACGCCTCGGTCGGCTATCTCGACGAGGACAACTCTCCCTTGTCGCGCCGCCTGATCTCCGCCCTGCTGCAACCGGAATTCCAGAGACCCGAAGCGGTGGCCGAGCGCGATATCGATCACCTGATGGACACGGCCCGCTACACCTTCATCATCAGCATCCCGCCGAATTTCGAGCGCGATGTCGCTGCCGGTCGCAGCCCCGCCATCCAGGTGAATGTCGACGCCACAGCCATGGTCCAGGCCGGTCTCGGCGCGCGCTACATCCAAGAGATCTTCTCGACCGAGATCGACAATTTCGTATCGAATTCGGAGGGCACGTTCCTGTCGCGCTCGCAAGGCATTCCGAGCTCGCCGGTCACGCTCTCCGTGAGGGTCGCCTTCAATCCCAATGTGACGACTTCCTGGTTCACGAGCATCATGGGAATCATCAACAATGTGACGATGCTCGCCATCATCCTCGCCGGCGCGGCCGTGGTGCGAGAGCGCGAGCACGGCACCATGGACCATCTTCTGGCGATGCCAGTGACACCTTTCGAAATCGCCATGTCGAAAATATGGGCGAACGGCCTCGTGATCACGATCGCGGTCGGGCTCTCGCTCGCCATCGTGGTGCGCCGGCTGCTGGGGATTCCGGTCATCGGATCGGTGCCCCTCTTCCTTGGCGGCGTTGTCATCTATCTCTTCTTCGCCACGGCCATCGGCATTTTTCTCGCGACCATCGCTCGGTCGATGCCCCAGCTCGGTCTCCTCTACATCCTGGTCGCGGTGCCCTTGATGCTCTTGTCCGGCAGCAACACTCCGCTCGAGAGCATGCCGGCCATCCTGCGCAACATCATGTCGTTCTCTCCCTCGACCCATTTCGTCTCTTTCGCCCAATCCATTCTCTACCGGGGCGCGGGGATCGACGTGGTGTGGAAGGAATTCCTGGCCGTGGCCCTGATGGGCTCGCTGTTCTTCACGGTAGCGCTCCTTCGCTTTCGCGCCGTCGCCACGCAGACGAGTTGAGGCCCAGGCGGCTTGAAGCTGCAGACGAGGTGAGGCAGTCGGCGCTCGAGCGAGAAGCCCCTGCGCGAGTAGGGCCGATTTCTTGCCTCTTTCACTCAGTCCTCGGCGCGCAGGCAGATCGAGCCGCATTCGCTACGTTCCCGAAGATTGAGCTAGGTCAATCCCCTTTCATTTCGGATCTGCGACAAGCTCATAGTGAGGAATGCGGATCATCTGTCTCCGCGCCCTATGGAATGGAGATTGAGCCATGTCGGACAAGTATTTGCGCCAGATCGTCCTCGAGGAGCTCGATTTCGAGCCGAGCGTCGATGCTGCGAATATCGGAGTTGCGGTCGAGAACGGCATCGTCACGCTGACCGGCCATGTCTCCAGCTATGCGGAGAAGATGGCGGCCGAGCGCGCCGCGCAGCGCGTCAAGGGCGTGCACGGCATCGCCGAGGAGATCGAGGTGCGCTATGCGGCCGACAAGAAGACGGCCGACGACCAGATTGCCGAGCGCGCCGTCAACATCATCGGCTGGGACACGCAGATCCCGAACAACGCCGTGATGGTCAAGGTACAGAAGGGCTGGGTGACCCTCACAGGCGCCGTGGATTGGAACTTTCAGAAGATGGCCGCCGAATCGGCCATTCGCAAGCTCTCCGGCGTGGTCGGCGTCTCCAATCAGATCAGCGTCAAGCCGCGCCTGCAGACGACAGACGTGAAGCAAAAGATCGTCGACGCGCTGAAGCGCAACGCCGATATCGAGGCCGATTCCATAAAAGTGAGCGTGCAGGGCGACAAGGTGAAGCTCGAAGGCAAGGTCAAGGCCTGGTACGAGCGAAACCTCATAGAGCATGCGGCCTGGTCGGTTCCCGGGGTGCGGGCGGTCGAGGATCACCTGACGCTCGGCTGATCCCCCGCCCCGGGCGGGGCGGGCCGTCCGGCTCGCCTCGCCCTCTGCCAAATCGCGCAATCCTTATGCGGTCGAATTCGCAACGCAACCGAGAGATCGTATCATGATCAAGGATCTAGCCCTCATCGTCGACGGTCGAACCAAGAAGGCGGGGCCTTACGCCTTGTCCCTCGCTTCGTTGCTCGACGCCCATCTCACCGCGATTTCGGCCATCGTCGAGCGCCACCTCGCAAGTTATGCTTATGCGGAGCTTCGCTACGACCTGATCGCCTCCGCCAGGGAAAAGATGCAGGAGTCGGCAAACGAGGTTGTCAAGCAACTCAAGACGAAGGGCGCGGCCGATGGGCTCAAGGTCGACTCGCTGTCGCTGGACTGTTTCGAGGATGCGGGTTTCGAGAAGCTCAAGGAGATGCTGAGGATCTTCGACCTCATCATCGTCGAGCAGGCGGATGTGGAGGAGCGCGAGGGTCGTACGCGAACGATCGAGTCCATTGTTTTCGGTTCGGGCCGGCCTGTCCTTGTCGTCCCCTATATTCAGACGCGACCCGCGAGCTTCAAGAGCGTCCTCGTGGCCTGGGACGGCAGCGTGCCGGCGGCGAGGGCTTTGGGAGACGCGCTGCCGCTTCTTGCAAGAGCCGACCGTGTCGAGCTCCTCCGCGTCGATGGCAAGACGCTCAAGCACCATGACGAGCACGGTCTGGCCGTGACGCGCCACCTCGCCCGCCACGGGATCGATGCGACCTACAAGCGCACGACGAGCGCCGGCGATTTCGGCAATACTCTCCTGTCTCACGCCGCCGATACCGGCGCCGACTTCCTGGTGATGGGCGCCTATGGGCATTCGCGGCTGCGCGAGGCCGTATTCGGCGGCACAACCCGCACCTTGCTCGAGAGCATGACGATCCCCGTCCTGATGTCGCGCTGATTCTCTTCGCTGTGCGGTCCCGCCTGCGCGGCAACGCTGCATGGGGCCTATATGGGGGATCGCACTCGCAAGAGCGGGTCACCTCCAGCGGGCGCGTGCGCTTCAGGCGGGTCGCGCCGCTTGGGCCTTCAGGGAAGGCTGAGGCTCGCCCGAAGCCGTCTCGGCCGAATCGAGATGATCGTGGATTGCCTGAACCCCTGGCGTATTCGCAACGCTCGACCGAACGGCCTCCCGCAGACTTTTGTCGAGGAGGGTGCCGCGCAGCTCCACTTCGCCGTTATGTACGGTGATCTCGAGCGAGGCCGGCGAGATCGGCTCGCCGCGGTCGAGTTCCGCGAGGATCCTCCGCTTGAGGTCGGCATCCAATATCGCTTGATATTCCTGCGCTCCGAACACCCATGCGAGGGCGTGGATGAGGTCGCCGCGGCTGACGATCCCGACCATCTTGTCGCCATGCAGGACGGGAACCCGCTTGATGCGATTGCCATTGAGCAGGGCGACGATGTCGCTGAGCGGGGTCTCCTCGGTCGCCGCGATCAGCTTGCGCGTCATGACATCGCCGACCTTCTTGTCGTGCCGAAAGCCGGCCTGCCGCGCCAAATATCCAAGCCCTGGAACGAATTGGATCAAGCGTGTCGCATAGCCGCGTCGGTGCGGCTCGTGCGAGCGCAGGAGATCGCTGCGCGTGACGATGCCGATCGGCTTGCCGTAAGCGTCGACGACCGGCAGGCCGCTGACATGTGCCCGCTTCATGAGAGCGCAAGCCTGGGTCGTCGAGGCTTCCGGCTCGATTCGGACCACATTTTTCGTCATCACATCGGCCGCGCGCATGATAACCTCCGTTTGCGGCGTTCGCTTCGCTGGCGCGCGCCTCGCCGTCTTGTCGTATATTGCTCGCGTTTGCGAGCATCGCGCACCTTGATCTCGCTCAACGATCGGAGCTCGAAGGCCCGGCAGCCTGTGGCTGGCACTTGGGTCCCTTGGGCCGACCAGGTCGCCACTAGCCCATGCGTGGGGAATATGGTTGGCATCGTCATCGCGAGGACGCGTCAGTGACCGCAGCCGTTCAATTCATCGAAAACAGGATATTCGACGATATTGCGATAGGCGACACCGCGCAGCTCGCGCGCAGCCTCAGCCATGAGGATATCGAGCTGTTCGCGATCTTGTCCGGCGATGTCAATCCCTCCCATCTCGATGCCGAATATGCGAAGGATGCTCCCTATCACCATGTGATTGCGCACGGGATGTGGGGCGGTTCCCTAATCTCGGCGGTGCTGGGCACGAAGCTCCCGGGTCCCGGCACCATCTATGTCGATCAGACGCTCCACTTCAAAGGACCGGTCGCGCTCGGCGACACCGTCACGGCCCGCGTCCGCGTGAGGGAAAAGCACGAGGAGACCAAGCATGTGGTCCTCGATTGCGAGTGCGTGAACCAAATGGGCGAGACCGTGATCGCCGGCATCGCGGAGGTGATCGCCCCGACACAAAAGGTGCGGCGCCCGCGAAGCCTGTTGCCCGATGTGCTTCTGCACGAACCGGGCCGACGCTATCGCGAATTGATCGAAAGAGCGCACGGCCTTGCGCCGATCAGGACGGCGGTCGTGCATCCTTGCGACGGCGTGTCGCTTGCCGGCGCGATCGAGGCCCGTGATGCCGGGCTGATCGCGCTCGTGCTCGTCGGACCGCGGCCGAAGATCGAGAAGGCCGCGACCGAGGCGAAATTGAGCCTCGAGGGCATCGAGATCGTAGATGTCCCCCATAGCCATGCCGCCGCCAGCGAGGCTGTGAGGCTCGCGCGCGGCCGGCAGGTCGAAGCTCTGATGAAAGGCTCGCTGCACACCGAGGAATTGATGGCCGCTGCCGTCGAGAGCGAGTGCGGGCTGCGCACCGGACGTCGCATGAGCCATGTGTTCGCGCTCGATGTTCCCCATTACCGCAAGCCTCTTTTCATCACCGACGCGGCGGTGAATATCGAGCCGACGCTCGATGAAAAGCGCGACATCGTACAAAATGCGATCGATCTTTGCAGGGCGTTGGGCATCGAGACCCCCAAGGTTGCGATTCTGTCGGCGGTCGAGACCGTCTCGGCGAAGATGAAGTCCACCATCGATGCTGCGGCCCTGTGCAAGATGGCCGAGCGCGGCCAGATCGAGGGCGGCATTCTCGACGGGCCGCTCGCCTTCGACAACGCCGTGTCGAAGGAAGCAGCCAAGACGAAGCACCTCGTCTCCGATGTCGCGGGCGACGCCGACATCCTGGTCGCGCCCAATCTGGAAACCGGCAATATGCTCGCCAAGCAGCTCATCTATCTCGCCGACGCGGACGCGGCCGGCCTGGTGCTCGGCGCGCTCGTGCCGATCATGCTGACCAGCCGGGCGGACAGCGCGCTCGCGCGCCGGGCTTCCTGCGCGCTGGCCCAGCTCTTCGTCCACCGCAGGACGCCGGCCCGATCGTGAACCGCGCCTTCCTGATCCTCAACGCGGGCTCGTCGAGCCTCAAATTCGCGCTCTATGAGGCAAGCGAGCTGAAGCTCCTCTGCCGTGGCAATATCGCCAATCTGGGCGAGAGCGCCAAGCTCGATATCGGGCACGAGCTGACGCCTTGCACGATCGGCTGGGGGGCCCCGCCGGAGAAAGGGAGCCATGAGGATATCGTCGCCTGGCTCATCGACGTGCTGCGCGGAGCAAGCGAGCTTCGCGTCGTCGGGGCCGGACACCGCATCGTGCACGGCGGACGCGACTTCGAGGCTCCGCTCCTGCTCGACGACGCGACGCTCGGCAAGCTCGATCGCCTCACTCTACTGGCGCCCGCCCACGAGCCCCACAACCTTGCGGGCGTGCGGGCCATCGCCAAGGCTTGGCCGCGTCTGCCGCAGGTCGGATGTTTCGATACGGCCTTCCATCGCAGCCAACCGAGGCTCGCACAGCTATTCGGGCTTCCGCATGCGCTCACCGATGCCGGCATGCTGCGCTATGGATTTCACGGCCTCTCCTATGAGTACATAGCCTCGGTGCTGCCGGATATCGCAGGCGGGCGAGCCGGCGGAAGGGTCGTGGTTGCCCATCTCGGAAATGGCGCGAGCCTGTGCGCCCTGAAGGATCGGCAGAGCATCGCCACCACAATGGGCTACACCGCGATCGACGGGCTCATCATGTCCACGCGCTGCGGCGCCATCGACCCCGGGCTCGTCCTGCAGCTCGTCCGCGAGAGAGGGTGTGAACCGGTCGCGGATCTCTTGAACAACCGCTCGGGACTGCTAGGCGTGTCCGGGATCAGCGGCGATGTGCGCGTGCTCGAGGCGAGCGAGGATCCGCGCGCCAAGGAAGCGCTCGACCTGTTCGCCTACCGGATCCTGCGCGAGGCCGGCTCGCTGATCGCGGCGCTCGGCGGACTCGACGTCCTCGTCTTCACGGCCGGAATCGGCGAGCATTCGGCGAAGCTCCGGCGCCGGATTTGCGAGGGCCTCGCCTTTACCGGTGCCAGGCTCGACCCGGCGCGCAATGATGCGGCGCAGACGAAAATTCACGCCGATGGCTCGAGCGTCGATCTCCTCGTCATCCCGACGAACGAGGAATTGCCCATTGCCCGCGCCATGCAGCGCCTCGTCGGCAACCCGTAGCGGCTCTGTCGCATTTCAGCTCTTGCTGATCCAGCGGTCGCCGATTCTCTCATATGACCGCTTGACCGCGCCCCAAGCAATGCGGTGCGCTGCTTCCTCCCGGCGGGGATCGGAGGCATGAGCCTCGAATGCGGCGTTGAAGGCCGCGCGAAAAATGGCCTGGGCGTGCTCCGGCAGATGGTCACGCACCGATGATGGAAGGTCCGAGTTGGTCTGATAAGGCATGTCCTCACCCCCGTGATGGCGGGCGCCTTGCCGTCTCAGGCGCAATCGCAACGAGATCCCATCTCTTTGTATGGCATGGCCCTTTCCGGAAGATCATGCCTCAAGCCGACGAGCCAAGGCGGCACTGCCTCGGCGGCTGACCCTCGCACCGTGCCGCGGCTCCAGTGCCGAACGTCGCCGGACTATGCCGCGTCGCCCCTCGCCTTAGGCCGAGATAGACCTATGAGACGGCTCTCGATGTCATGGACGGGCAGGTGGATCCAATCATGGTCCAATTCGGCGCTTAGCGCCGCTCGAACGGCCGGCGAATAGGCCTTGCGGATCATGCCGAGCGCTCGCGGCGGCGCGACGACGACGATCCTGCAATCCTTGTCGGCCGAAACGAGCTCGGCAAGCCTTGCCGAGACCTGCTCGACGAAGGCACGTTCCGCCGCATCGTGGCGATCCGTCTGCTCCACCGCGCTGTGAGAGCTCGCTGCCGATTGATGCACCTTGCCCGGGCGATCCGTGTGGAGCTCGTGATTGGGCTGATCGACATGGTCTCGAACCTCGCGCACGACGAGATCCGGATACAGCTCGTCTCCGTTGTTCTGGAGGAGGAGCGCCTTGCGCCCGTCGAGGACGACAGCCCAATCGCGGTTCTTGATCTTCAATTCGGACATTTTATGGCCTTTGCGCTTTGCTGGAAGGACAAATGCTTCAGGAAATCGCCTTCCTCGCACGATGTGCGAGGGTTTTGGCCTCCTTCCCATAATCGCCGACTGCGCCGCGGAAGAATGCAAGCTGGGCTTGCGCCGCCTCGGACGGCGTCTTGCAGGCCGACAATTCCGAGAGGAGACGCGCCTGCTCCTCGAACCGGTGCGCGACAAAGCGCAACGCCTCGTTCGTCAGCGTCAGCGGCATGTCGACGAAATAGGCCTTGCACGCCGCCATGATGGGCTCGGACATCATCACGGCCAGCTCGTTCTCGGTCTCGCTGCTCGTCTCAGCATAGCGCGTTCCAGTCATGTCAAGGTTCCCTGCAAGCTCATTATGACAGAAGCCTAGTCGGAGCCTGCCCGGCTCGTCCTTGATCCAGATCAGGCGAAGGCGGCCGACGATGTCCGGCCGACCGGAACCTCGGCGCTTCTTGACGTCAATGAGCCATCAGGACAGGCACTTCCGCGGAGGCCAACATCTCTCTCGTCGTACCGCCCATGATCCATTCGCGCCAGCGCGAATGGCCGTAGGCGCCCATGACGAGCAAATCCGCGCTCCTGTGCCTTGCCTCCTCCAGGAGGGCCTCGCCGACGCTTCTCTTCCCCTTGTCGACGGGACGAATGGCGACCTTTACGCCGTGGCGGTCGAGATGGGCGGCGATGTCCACGGCATTGTAGCCGCGTGTCTCCTTCTTCTGTCCGGATCCGTTCACGGCCACGATCTCGACGTCGGCCGCCGCTCGCAGGAACGGCAGGGCTTCGGCGATGGCCCGCGCGGCCTCGCGCGTATCGGTCCAGGCGACCAGGACACGCGCGAGCTTCCGGCGCGGCCGCGATCCGGGCGGCACGAAATAGACGCTGTGGCCGCACTCGAAGAGAACCGCTTCGACGACGTCGTCCCATCCGGCGGAGGCGTTCTGCCTGTACGGGCATGTCGCGACGAAGAGGTCGCTCCAGCGCGCCTCGATCGCGACGGATCTCGCCATCGCGCCCGGGGACTCGTCGATGCGGCGCAGCTCATTCCTCACGCCGAGACGCGAGAAGCGCTCTTCCAGGCGCTTTAGGGCCTCGGCGCCTTCGCGGCGCACGCGTTCCTCGACATCGAGCATCGCGGCGGCGGCGGCGGCTCCGGCATCGCCCGGCACGATCATCCCATAATCGGGCAGCAGATTGGTATAGACGCCAGCAAGATGCGCGTCGCACATCGCGGCGATTGCTTCCCCATGAACGATACGCACCTCATCCTCCTCGGTGCCGTCGAGATGGACCATGAGATCGCCCAGGCCACCGAAACGGTGGGATTCCCTAATGGCGCTCTCCGAGGATGATCGGCTCGCCTTCGAGCCTGCGGCCGCGCGTTTCCTTGTCGCCTCGGTCATGGTCACCACCTGAATGCTAGCAGCCGCGTCCGTCAGAACAAATGGTAGCTCGATTGTGGCATCGGCGCCCCATAGGGTGGATTGCCGAAGTACCCCGAGCCCAAGATGAAGTGCAGGGAAGCGGCGCTCGGACCGTGCACGACGCAACGTCCCTCGTCGAAGCAATGGATGACGGCGCCGTTCGTGAGCATGAACCGCCAACCATCATCATCGCCCATGCGGGTGATCCTATCAACTTGAAAACCGGTTCCCCGGAGTTTCGCGACAACAGCTTCCTTGTCCATTTCCCTGTCTCCGCCGCCATCTCGAAATTGCGCTGTCCGAGATGAGCCTTCCATATTGCTTTCGAAAACGTCTACGATGGAACGGGCGAACCGGAATTGAGTTGGATCAAGGCCGCGATCTTAGCCTCTCGCTATCAAGAGGAATGGCGCAGCCGATCTTCTGGGCATGATCGCGAAAAGATGCCCTCGCGAAGGCAGGGGTGGTCCCCATTCTTCGGATGAGATTATGCGCTAAAATAAAGAGATAGAGCTCCATGTCGATTCAAGACCACCGCATCTCGCTCTGATGGGCGCCGCCATGTCGTATTCGAGCATAATGGTGCATGTCACGCCGAGCGCTCACGTCTCGAACCGGATCAAGCTCGCAGGCGCTCTCGCCGATCGCTTCGGCGCGGCGTTGATCGGCATCGCCGCAAGGCCGGCCAGTCTCGTCGCCTTCAATGATCACGGCCGCCTTGAGGACCGCCTCATCAAGCATGAGCTCAAAGTCGCGAGCGATCAGGTCGAGGAAGCCGAGCGCTTGTTCAGGCAAGTGTCCGGCACGCGCAACTTGGTCGAGTGGCGCTCGACGGTCGGCTGGCCGACCCCGTTCCTGATCGAGCAGGCGAGGGCTGCGGATCTCATCGTGGTCTCCCGCGAGGACATCGATGCACACGAGGACGAGCGCTTTGGCATCGACCGGGCGGACGTGCTGATCGATGCGGGTCGCCCCCTGCTGGTGACGCCGCCGCAGCTCGACAGCCTTTCCGCCGAGCGCGTCGTGATCGCCTGGAAGAATACGCGCGAGGCGCGCCGCGCGATTTCCGTGACGCTACCGCTGCTCAAGATGGCCCGAAAGGTTCTGGTCGCGGGCATCTGCGACGCGCGGGAGATCGAGACGGTCGAGCAGGAGCTCGCAGACGTCTCCCAGCGCCTGGAGAG
>JBIOEK010000040.1:0-13568 GCA_044445925.1 Hyphomicrobiales bacterium | reverse complement strand
CGTGGGGTCGATGCATCTGTTGTCGCGAACCCCGCTTCCCGCATCGCCGCACGACCGCGAGGCGGCGACCCGATGGGAGACGCAACATCGGCGCTTCCACTGCGCGCTCGTCGCGGCCTGCGGTTCGCAGTGGTTGCTGCGTTTCTGGAATATCCTTGCGGACCATTCCGAGCGTTACCGCAAATATCGCCTGCTGCATCACAAAATGGCACAGGCCGAGGTCAGGGACGTCAATGCCGAGCATGCCGCCATCATGGCGGCGGTCCTCGACCGCGACGTCACCCGCGCCACCTCGCTCATGGACCAGCACCTCGCCGCAACCGAGAATTCCGTCGCGAGATTGCTGGCGACGGATACCGCCAAGGGGCGAAGAAAGGCTCGCTGATCGGCGCGACGGAGCTCGTCGCTACTGCGGCGGCGACGCCCTCGGGGCCGGCATGGAATAGAAGGCGAGGAACATGTCGATCGCCTCGTTGATCGTCGCGTTCAGCCGATCGGCCTTGAAGCTCGAACGCCCGAGCACGCTCGGCCAGATGATGGCGCCCCGCATGAGGGAACCGAAGATGTGGCCCGCGCGCACGGCGTCTCTGGCTGAGAGGCGTCCGTCCTTCGCCGCCGCCCTGACCCAGTCGGCGAAGCCATATTCGGCTTTCCAATAGGTTACGAGCGCGGGCTCGACGAGGGCTGGATTTCTGATGTGCTCGGCGAGCACTGCCCGGAAAAGCCGCAAATATCTCGCATCGCGCATGAGCCGGATCGAGTCGCGGGCGTATCGCTCCAGCTGCTTCCGCAACGGGATGTCGCGCTCGTAACGGATCATCGCCACCCGGCTGATCTCTTCGGCGAGCCCGACGATCAAGGCGCGAAACAGCGTCTCCTTGCTCGGGAAATGATTGTAGAGCGTGCGCTTCGACACGCCAGCGGAGGCGGCGACCGCATCCATGTTTGCGTTGAGATAGCCGGACGCGGCGAACTCGGCGCGCGCGGCCTCGAGCATCGCCTGCCGTTTCAATTGCGATATCGGGCGCCCGCGTCGGCGCGGAGAAGGGAGTGGCCGGTCTATTCGGGCTTCCATCGTGGCGAAGGGCTCGTTCGAAGGAACGTCATAGCGGCCGGCCGAGCGGAACGCCAACGGAGTTCCGCCCGTCGGGACGCCGGCTTGACAGGGTTTCGCCGCCTTCCTTATAAAATGCACTCGCAAGTTTACAAAATATGACCGGCCATCAGGGAAAGGAAGCGAGATGAAGATCGTGGATCCCGCCACCGTTGGTGTCGTGACCGACGACCACCCCACCGGCGCGCTCGGAATGCGTCATCTCAGCCAGGGCCGAGCCGGCACGCCCGATAATTTCATGATGGTGCTTGCCGAGAACCTCGGCCATTTCCAGATGGTCCAGCACCGCCACAACTTCGATCAGTTCCGTTTCTGCATCAGGGGCGACATGAACATGGGCCCGCACCGCACCTTGCGGGAGGGCCATCTCGGCTATTTCCCCGAAGGCGCCTCCTATGGCCCGCAGGATGACCCTGCCGGCCCGCTCGCGCTCGTCGTCCAGTTCGGCGGCGCGAGCGGCTATGGCTATATGAACATGGAACAGTACCGCGCCGGCCGCGCGGCGCTCAACAAGAGCGGCCGGTTCGAGGGGCCGGTTTACATTCGCGAGCTCGGCGACGGCCGCGTCAAGAAAACCTTCAGCATCAACGCCATCTGGGAAGCCGCGCTCGGCGAGAAGTTGCTGCTGCCTGCGCCTCGCTACGACGAGCCGATATTCATGAACCCGCGCGCCTATCGCTCTGTCCCGGTCAAGGGCCATGCCGGCGTCGCCCGCAAGCTGCTCGGCCTCTTCAGCGAACGCGAGACCATGGCCGAGATGTGGTCGTTGCGGCCCGGCGCCAAATACGCGTTCGCGGCGCGCTCCGCGATCCGCCTGCTCTTCGTCCTCGAGGGCGGCGGCAAAGCCGGCCCCGCACCGCTCGGCCAGCATTTCGCCATCCATCTCGATCCCTCGGAGATGATCGAGATCGCGGCCGAAAGCGAGATGACCCTGTTGTCCTTCACCTTGCCGCTGATCACGGACGAGGAATGGACAATGCCGCAGGAAGGGGCGGTCGAGCCCATCCCCAATGAATCGGTGGCCGAGGCCGCTTGATCACGCCGGCGGGCGAGCTGCCGAAGCAGCCGCCCGAAAACGATCATCTCGATCGCAGGGAGGGTTTCATGGCCGAGGGTAGCGGACGCAACCTGCATTCCGTCATCGCCTGCAATATCGGCGTGATGCTGGAAGGCTTCGACTTCATCGCCTACAACTTCTTTACCTTCATCATCATCAAGCTGTTCTTCCCGACCGGGAACGACGTCACGGCGCTGATGCTCGCCTTCGCAACCTTCGGCCTCTCCTATGTCATTCGGCCGTTCGGGGGCATCTTCTGGGGCATCTGGGCCGATACGCTAGGGCGGCGCTCGGCGCTCGTCTGGATTTCGATCAGCATGGCGGTCGGGGTCGCAATCCTCGCGCTGACGCCGTCTTATGCGACGATCGGCATCGCGGCGCCTATCCTCATCACGCTCGCGCGGCTGCTCCAGGGGTTTTCCGCGGGGGGAGAGTTCGCGAGCGCGACTTCGCTGCTCGTGGAATATGCGCCGCCAGGCCGCAAGGCGCTTTATTCCAGCACCCAGATGGTATCGCAGGTCGTAACGGTCGCGGCGACGATCCTCATCGTGCTCCTTTTGACCTGGACCCTGTCGCCGCAGGCGCTCGAAAGCTATGGCTGGCGCGCCGTGTTCGTCGTCGGCATCCTGATCGGCCCCGTCGGCTTATATATGCGCTCGAAACTGGCCGAATCGCCGGAGTTTGCCGACTATGTCGAGAAGAGAGGCGGCCCGGCGCGCACGCCGCTGCGCGACGTGTTCCGGCACTATCCCTGGCAGGCCTTGTGCATGGCCGGCATCATCGTCATAGGGTCGGCCTCCTTCTATCTCTTCCTCGTCTTCCTGCCGGTCTACTCCGCGCGCGAGCTCAAGCTCGGCATGGACAATGCTCAGATCGCGACCTTGATCGGCTGCCTTATCCAGGTGCCGACGCTGTTCGTCGCGGCCTGGCTGGCGGACCGCTATGGGCGACGGACGGTGCTGCTGCCGGCGAGCATCGCCTATGCGATCATTTCCTATCCCCTGCTCTCCTATCTGATCGGTGCGCCGAGCTTCACCTCGTTCCTGATCGTGCAATGCGTAGCGAACGTGCTGATCGGGCTCTTGTCGGGGCCGCTTCCCGCGATGCTCTCGGAGCTGTTCCCGACGCAGATACGTTCGAGCGGCATCGGCATCATCTACAACCTGACCGGGGCCATTTTCGGCGGGCTCGGGCCTTTCTTCATCACGTCCTTGACGCGCGCCACGGGCGACAAGCTGAGCCCTGCCTACTGGGCGCTCATCACGGGCCTCATCGGCGCGGCCGCGATCTATTGCCTGCGCTATGTCCGCAAGACCCCGGAGATCGGCAAGCTGCCGGACCTTACAGGGCTTGCGGCGCGTCCCCTGACCGGCACGTCCTGACGGTGCGCTGGTTCCATCCGCGGCCCGCCGAGACCTCGACGGGCTCGCGCGGATATTTGCGATACGCCATAGCCGAGCTCGGAGCCCGAATGGGACAGCTGGAGAACAAGGTCTGCGTGATCACCGGCGGGGCCGGCAGCATCGGGCTCGAGACGGCCAGGCTCTTTCTCGAGGAGGGGGCGAGCGTGCTCCTCGTCGATCTCGATGCGGGAGAGCTCGAAGCCGCGACCACCGGGCTCGGGCGCAGCCGCGTCGCCTATGCGGTCGCCGATGTCAGCCGCGCGGCGGATGTGCGATCCTATATCGCCAAGGCAGTCGAGAGCTTCGGCAGGATCGACGTGCTCTTCAGCAATGCAGGCAATGCCGGCACGATCAGTCCGATCGCGGACTATCCGGAGGATGTCTTCGACTCCGTCTACGCGGTCCATGTCAGAGGTGCGTTCCTCGCCTGCAAATATGGGGTTCCCGCCATGAGCGACGGCGGCAGCATCATCATCACATCGAGCGTCGCGGCCTTCAGGGGCGATCCCTGTGTCTGCGGCTATATCACGGCCAAGCACGCCCAGATCGGCCTGATGCGCTGCGTGGCCAAGGAGGTGGCTCCCCGCCGAATCCGCGTGAACACGATCCATCCCGGCCCGGTCGAGAACGGCTTCCAGGCGGGCATCGAGCGCGATCTCGGCCAGGCTATCCACCGCGACGCCACCGCGCTCTTCAACGAGCTCGTCCCGCTCGGCCGCCACGCGACCCCGCACGAAATCGCGCAATCGGTGCTCTATCTCGCCTCCGCACAAAGCAGCTTCACGACGGGCGCCACGCTGAGGGTCGACGGTGGGATGAGCGTCTGAACCGCGGGATCGCAAAGGACCGCTTAACCGCGTGCTCTCCCCGGGAGTCACACGCAATCTGCGCACGGGATTTGCGGCGGAGGCCGCCGCGCTCGTCGACAGGCTTCTCGAGCAGCGCTGCTTCGACGCGATCCCCGATCTCGCCGAGGCGCCGGCGCCATGCGGTTTCGGGGCGTAAATCCATGCGGCGGCCGACAGTCGCGAACCGACCGATGAAGAAGCCCTCATGCCGACGAGGTCCGTTCTGTCGGCGGGGGAGACACGACGCTGAACGGCATCGGCCGCGAGCCCTGCCGCCTCATCGTCCGAGATAAGGCGCAAAGGTGATCAGCGCGACACCGGCGATCGCCATGACTATGCCGGCGCCTTCCGCCAATCCGACCCTCTCGCCGAAGGCGAAGATCGCGACGAGGTTGACCGCAACGAGCTGCAGCACGGCCGTGATGCTGAACGCCGTCGCCATGCCTATCTGTCGCAGCAGACGCATCACCAACAGGTTGCCGATCACATAGAGCACCAGCGTCAAGATCACCCGTCCGAACGATGGAGAGATCGACCAAGCCTTCGCGCTGCTCGCCGCGCCGATGAATATCGCGGTCGCGAAACAAAGCTGAAGGAAAGCGGAGGCGGTCATGGGGTCGGGTCCAGCGTGTTGCGGCACCGACTCCTACCAGGCGTTCAGCTTTGCGCACAGTTGCCTTCGCTTCCGAGACGCAATGTCCTCGGGCGGGCTTCCGCTGAAGGTCGATTGCGGCCGTCGCGGGGCGGGCACGAGCTCGACAATGTTTGCAACGTGCCCGGCGGCTCCTGCATTATCAAGCCGCTGGCGCTGCCGGATATCGGCTGGGCGGGCGGTCCAGCCTTGATCTTTCTCAGGCGAAACTCCGCGAAATGTCGAACGGCGAAATGCACGATCAAATCGAGGACCTCGAAGCCCGGATCGAGTCGTTGGCCGAAACCGTCGAGGGCTGCAGAAAATGGATCTTGCTCTCGAAGGTGGCGATGGCCGTTGGCGGAATCTTGCTTTGCGCCGGCGTCACGGGTTTCATTCGGCTTGAATTACCCATGATGCTTCTCGCCATTGCGATGGTTCTCGGCGGCATCGTATGGGGCGGATCGAATCTCAGCACCCTGCGTCGCACCGAAGGCGAGAAGAGAGCCGCCGAGAAGCTGAGGATTCGCATGATCGACGAGGCCGACCTTCCCTTCGTCGGGCGGCTCTGACGGGCGCGCCGTCGGGGCGCGCTCGCCAACAGGCTCCCGGGCGGCTATAAGGGGGGCGTGTTGGACTCGGCAAGGCGCCCTTCTGTACGCCTCCGGTTGATCGGGGGCTTCGCGGCCTTGGCTGCCATTGGGGGCTTGTGCATCGCCCTGTCGTCGCCCGAGGCGAAACGCGACGCACGGGTCACCGACTTGGTTCGTTCGGCATGTGATCACACCGGGTTGAGCCACGTCGCGTTGCAACGCGTCGTGCGAATGGAGCGCAACGCGGCGACGGATCAGAGCCACGCCGTCCAGGCGATCATCGCCTATTGTCTGGCGAGCCGCTGAGCTCGGCCGACCAGGTCGCGGCGTAAGCGGAACAATCCGTATCCCGATCCCGGTCCGTGGCCCCGGCGACGTGCCGGATCACACCCCGACTCTGGACGTGCCAGGCTTTGCGATTACTGACCCTGCAAGGAAAGCTTCAAGTGCTGAAGCAGCATGATCGTTTTCGCGTCGACGATCTTGCCGGCGCCGATCATTTCAAAAGCCAGGTCGAGGTCGAGCTCGACGATTTCGATATGCTCGCCTTCGTCCTCGAGGCCTCCTCCTTCCGAGATTTTCTTCGAGGGATCATACGCGGCGAGGAAGCATGTGATCTTTTCGGTCGAGTAGCCGGGGCTGGCATAAGCCTGAAACACTTCTTGCAGCTCATACAGCGCATAGCCCATTTCCTCGCGCGCCTCGCGCAGGATGCAGGCCTTGGGCGTCTCCGCGCCAATTCGCCCGGCACAGGCCTCGAGGAGGGATTCATGAGCCCCATGTAGCCAGGCAGGAAGGCGCATCTGGCGCGTCAGCAAGACCGTCGCTCGCGCTTCGTCGAATGGCAAGACCGCAGCCGCGTCGCCCGGATCATAGACCTCGCGCGTGCAGACGACATCGGCTCCATCCCACGCACGGTATTGGAAGGTGATTGTCTTGGTAACCGCCGCTGCGTCGGCAAGGATCTCGGTCGACCGGATTTGAACCTTCGCTCCCATTGGAATCCTCGCTGCCCCTCCTGTGACGATCTGGACTGCGGCCCTCCGCGCCCGCTAACGCGGGGGGAGAGGGTAAGCGCGCCATCGCCGCTCCCCTATTCCTGGCGCCGTCGAAGATGTGTGAATCTTGTGGCGCGCCCGCTAGGGGTCTTGATTTCGAGATCCATGTCCAGGGGTTTGCTCGCAAGCCCTGCGTTATCCAGGCTCGGCTGACCAGGTCGCTGCGCGGACCGAGGACGGCGACTTCCTGGCTGAGGCGCGATCGAGGTTGGCGTGCTAGAGAGCGGAGACCGCCGCAAACCAGGTGGCGGCCGCGCGTCTCGTGGTGGCACGCCCGACGGATGGATGCCGCCGAGGGCCGACGCCGGGGCGGAGGTGCCGATGTTCATTCGCGTGCGAGATTCCCATTCCCGCTCCTTCGCGAAGGCGGTGAGCTGGAGGATCACCGGCAGCCTCGATACCCTGGTGTTGAGCTTCGTTTTCACAGGCAGCTTCAGGATCGCCGGCTCGATAGCAGCCGCTGAGATGGTGACCAAAATGGTCCTCTATTACCTCCATGAACGGGCTTGGTCTCGCATCGGCAGGAACTAGCGAGAGCGCCGTGAGGCCGCATCGCTTCTTGATGCCGTCCGTTCGAAATTGGGGCTTGCTAGTTCTCGTCGCAGGAGCCTAGTGTGATCGCATCACCGGCAACGGCACTGTCCGAGGCGTCGGTGGCTGAGAGACGCGACCGCGCTCCCGCCTTTGAGGCAAGGGAGCGCCGTCATGGCAGACAAACCAACACGTCTTGATACGAGATCCTCGCTGAGGATGCCGCCCTACCTGCGCAGCATTGCAGAGGGGGACGGACCAATCGCCAAGAAGGTGCACGTGGCAGGCAAGGGCGTGGGTAAGATGCAAATGCAACCCGAGCGCCCGGATCGAAGTGCGGAAAACCGGCGCGCCTGAAGGTCTGGAGCATTTTCCGGCAAAGCATGCCCCTGCGAAGGGCGGGGGTGGCCTCCGGTTCGCCGCAGAAAATGCCGCAAAAACCATCAACGAGAGCCCCGGTCCGATTCAATCGGACCGGGAAAAGCTTTAGGCGTGCCGGCGGTGCGGTGTAGGGCTTAGACGGCCGGCACGGCTTCGTACTAAGGTCTTCGCCGGTAATGTAGTTGAATATCAAGATGTTAGATCGCGGCGCAAGCGGAACAATCCGCATCCCGGTCCGTGCACCCGGCCACGATATTCCCCGGAGCGCGGATCATAGTCTCCGTCCAAATCCACCATGACGTACCAGGCGGGCCTCGTGGTCCAGGAAACGGCCGAAAGCGCCAGACGTCCGGCCTTCGCTCCCAAGCGGCCGGCCATCGCGAACTCGCCCGAAGGGACCGTGGGATTTCTAGGAACGGCATAAAACGAAAAAACCGCGGTGACGCTCCGGGTGCCCGACGGCGTGATCGCCAAGGTGAGCCCCGTGACACCCTGCGCGCAGACATAAGTTCCGTGCCAGCTGCCGCTCCAATCCTCGGGCGAGGCGAGGGTCGCCGACAGGGCCGGGCCGGCGCCGCCCGGCGAAAATAGGCCGGCGACGATGAGGATCGCAAAGATGATCCAGCGCATCCTTGCCTTGAGCATGAGCCGTCTCCGTAGCTTCGGTGTCTCGGTGGATATCGTCCGCCCGGCGAGCCTTTAGTCATGCCGCCGACTGCGCACAAAACATGTCCCTCGTGCGACACGGTCATGACAGAGTTTCGCGGCCATTCCGCTGACCGCTATCATTCGCGTTGGGGTAGTTTGTCCCTCAGGAGGCGTCATGGGACGTCAGTTCGGGTCGGCGGCTCGGACGCATCGCATCACCATTCCCATCCTGAGGTTCACAGACCTCGCGGCCCAATGCCATTTCGGGGCGTCGTCGCGTCGAGGCGATCGACAAGCCTTCCGCGTCGATCCAAGCCGCCGAACAAACCGAACCTCCCCAAATCAGACGGCTTCAGCTATGCTTGCTTTTCCCCGGACAGCCCTGCCGCACGAGCGGGGAGAGGAATTCCCAGGGCGCCGATGCTTGAATCTCGCAGCCCCCAGGGAGATGTCATGTCGGCACCAACCGGCAACATCAAGGTCGAGTTCGACGAGCGGGCGCGGGGCACGATCGCTCGGGTCACGATCGACAATGAGCGCAAATTGAACACGCTCGACTCGTCCTTGATGACGCGCTTCGTCGAGGAGATCGAGGCGCTCGGCCGGCTCGAGCCTCTGCGCGCGATCGTCCTATCGGGCGCGGGCGCGCGAGCCTTCATCGGCGGCGCCGATATCGGCGAGATGGCCGCGCTCGACGAGACCTCGGCCCGCGTCTTCATCACGCGCGTCCATGCCTGCTGCGACTGCCTGCGGCGCCTGAACGTGCCGGTCATCGCTCGCATCGAGGGCTACGCGCTCGGCGCCGGCATGGAGGTCGCCGCCTCCTGCGATCTGCGGATCGCGTCGGAGGGCGCGACGTTCGGCATGCCCGAGGTGAAGCTCGGCATCCCTTCGGTCGTCGAGGCCGCGCTCCTGCCGATGCTCGTCGGCTGGGGACGCACGCGCCAGATGCTGCTTCTCGGCCAGAACTTCACGGCGGCGCAGGCGCTGGAATGGGGCTTCGTCGAGCGCGTGGCGCCGCCGGGCGCGCTCGACGCTGCGGTCGCGGAATGGCTCGAAGCCCTGCTCGCCTGCCCGCCTCATGCGATCAGGCTGCAGAAGCGCCTCATCAACGATTGGGAGCGGCTCTCACCGCCTGCAGCCGTTCAGGCCGGCATCGACGCCTTCGTCGCGGCTTGGCGCTCGGACGAGCCGAAGCTCGCCATGCAGGAATTCCTGGCGATGAAGGCGGCGCGCGAGCGCAAGTCGGCGCTTGACCAACGGCGGGATCTCGACCGCGAGCCGGGGTCGGCCGGCGGCGTGTGAGCCGCGCGAACCCGCATTCATGCTGCCGACCGCGCATAAAGCATGTCCCTCGTGCGACGCGGTCATGACAGAGTTTCGCAACCACCCCGAACCGCTATCATTCACGTCGGGTGGTTTTGTCCTCGGGAGATGTCATGTGACGCCAATTCAGGTCAGCGGCACGGAAGGATATGCGGAGGATGCCGAAATGCTTCTCGAACGCTACGAGAGCATCCCTTCCGCCGACGTTCACAGGCCGGTTCAGCATCTTATGCCGAAAGTCCCGTGTCGCGTTCTGGACATCGGTTCGGGAACGGGGCGCGATGCGGCGTGGTTCGCGGCGATGGGGCATCGGGTCGTCGCCGTCGAGCCGACCGATGAGCTGCGCATCTCGGCAAGGACCCTGCATCCATCATCCCTGATAGAATGGCTCGATGACAGTTTGCCGGATTTGAGCTTCCTGACGACACGCGGCGAGACGTTCGATGTCGTCATGCTCACGGGGGTCTGGATGCATCTTGACGAGCGGCAACGTCGACAAGCAATGCCGAAGCTTGCGTCCCTGATGCGGGGAGACGGCGTTATGATCATGACGATTCGACACGGGCCGGTCCCCTCGACACGACGCATGTTCGATGTCTCCGTCGAAGAGACGATACGGCTTGCGCAAGCGCAATGCTTACATCCCGTGTTGAACCTGCGCACGGAATCGATTCAGGAGGGGAATCGTCTCGCGGGGGTCAGCCGGACATCTCTGGCGTTCGTGAAGGCTGGAGAGCGCGCGTAGTCTCGAAATCCGATATGGGGAAGGACGCTCTACGCCCTCGGCAACAATCCGGAGGCGGCGACCTAATAGGTGCTCCCACGCTTGACCTGATGACGGTCTGCGTTGACTACTGTATCGAGAAGGGGCTCGAGCTCCTTCTCGATCCTGTGGGCCTCATGACTCAGCGTCGCGACGAGATTGTCCCTGCGCGGGGCATCCAGGCGCGAGACAATGCCGGTCAGATGGAGCGCCGCGACGGGGGTCCCGTCATTCTTGCGGATGGGCACGCCGATGCCGGCCATTTCCGTCAGATTCTCCATGCCGTGAAACACGTGGACATTGTTGTAGGCATAGCCATTCTGGCGAGTGGCCGCGATCATCTGGCGGAGACGGACCTCGTCGAAAGGATAGTGTGACAGGGCTTCGGCGTTCGTAACGAAGAGCCGGTCAATCTCCGCGTCGGGAAGGCTGGCCATGATGGCGAGGCTGCCTACGCCGATTCCAAGCGGCCTACGGTCGCCGATATTGAGCGTCAGGACCTTGATCGGGAAGGAACCCTCGCGGCAATCGAGGCAGACGATTTCGTCGCCCACCCGCACGACCAGATAGACGGTGTCCTGCGTCTGTCGCGCGATCCGTACAAGCGCTGGCTCGGCCAGACGGGCTAGGCCGAAGCGGTCGCGCGCGGCGGTGGCCCAACTCAACATTCTAAGACCGATGAAGAACCGCCCCGTGTCTTCGTCGTGCTCGGCGAGGCCGTGAATCACAAGCCCGCCCAGAATGCGGTGAGCCGTGGTTTTGCCGAGGCCGGTCGCCTCGACCACATCCGTCAGCCGCAGCCCGCCAGCCGAGGCCTTTGAGAGCGCGTCAAGCACCAAGAACAGGCGGGCAACATTGCGATGCTCACCCGACTTATCTGACTCGTATTCCATTTCAAGTTCCATGTCATTGATATTTCGGAACAGATACCCGGACTCACGATGTGACGCAACTTCCCCATTTGCATTGCTCAAAGTGTTCGGTCCCTAGGCCGCGCGGAACAAGGCTGCCTCTTGGGGAAGGTCCAGCAATCAGCATGCACCATCGCTCTCTTGACATAGTTCCGTTTTGTGTCAATTTATGCGTCATTAATGGAACTTTGTCTCCTCCGGAGATAATGCAGATGAGGAGACGCATGGAAGAGCCGATCATTTTCGTGAACGGGGAGTTTGCGCCGCAATCGCAGGCGCGAATCTCGGTGCTCGATCATGCCGTTCTCTATGGCGACGGTATCTTCGAGACGGCCATTGCCTGGAAGGGCCGCGTGTTCAAGCTCGACGCTCATCTCGACCGCTGTTTCCGGTCCTTGGCGGCGATCGCGCTGGAAGCGCCCGTGACGCGTAGAAACATGCGCCGCCTGATCCTCGAGACCGTCAGGCGCAATGGGCTCGAAAACGCTTACGTCAAGTGGATCGTGACCCGCGGGGTGAACGGCCGGCCATTGATGGATCCGACCGGTTGCGTGGCCAATCTCATTATCCTGGTGCAGTCCTACATCAGCCGGGCGTCGCAAGAGCGCGCTGCCGCGGGCCTGCGCCTAAAAACGGTGGCGATCCGCCGCCCCTCGGGCCAAGTGCTCGATCCCCAGATCAAGAGTCTCAACTACCTCAATCTCGTGCTCGCGAAGATCGAGGCGAGAGCGGCCGGGGCCGACGAAGCGCTACTGCTCGACCTCAATGGTCGCATTTGCGAGGTCACGGGCTGCAACGTCTTCCTGCGCCATGGCGGCAGACTGCGCACGCCGCGACACGACATCCTCGTAGGTATCACGCGCGAAACCGTCATCGACATCGCGCCTAGCTGCGGTTTCGCGGTCGAAGAGGCCGATCTCGAGCTCTACGACGCCCACACGGCAGACGAGATCATCATCTGCAGCACCGCCGGTGGGCTCCTGCCCATCGTTTGGATCGACGGGCGAACGGTCGGCGAGGGGCGGCCGGGTCCTGCCTTCGCGGCCTTGTCGGGGGCCTATGACCACGTGATCAACTCGCCAGAGCATGGAACCGACGCCTTCGCAGGGTTGGAATCTGTCGCCTGACGACGAGACCTCAAAAAAACACAACCCCAAGGGGAACCGCCATGAAGAAACTTCTCGTCTATGCCGTGATCGCCGCATCGGCCTTTGCCGTCTCGAAACCCGCCTTCGCCCAGAAGCGCGACCTCGTGGTGGCAACCTCGCAGGCGGACGCAGGTAGGCTTGATCCGCATCAAGCTTCGGCCGGGGCCGACAAAGGCATCCTGAACTGGGTGTTCAACGCGTTAGTCCGCATCAGGCCCGGAAAGGCTAGCCCCGAATTCATTGAGCCGGACCTTGCCGAAAGCTGGTCGTCGAACGCTGCTGGCACCGAATGGAATTTCAAGCTGCGCCAAGGCGTGCAGTGCCACGCCAACTATGGCGAGTTTACCGCGGAGGACGCCGCCTATTCGCTGAAGCGGGCGGCCAACAAGGAGATATCGGCCTTCGCGAGCGACTTCTCGTCGATCGACAAGATCGAGGCCACCGACAAATACACCCTCAGGATCACGCTCAAGAACCCCATTCCGAGCTTGCTCGGGCTCGTCTCCAACTATCACGGCGGCCTCATGGTCTGTCGCAAAGCCGTGATTGATCTCGGCGAGGACGGTTTTGCCCGAAGGCCGATCGGAACCGGCCCCTTCGCCTTCGTCGAATATGCGCCCCAGCAGTTCGTGAAGCTTGCAGCCAACCCTGCCTATTTCCGCGGTGCTCCGCAAATCACTACGATCACCTACCGTTACGTTCCCTCCGATGCGACGCGCGATCTCGCCTTCCGGTCCGGAGAGGTCGATATGGTGTTCGGTAGGCAGACCAACCAGTGGGTCGAGCGTACGCGCGAAATCCCCGGCGTGGTCATTGCCGCCATGGAGCCCGCTGAACTTAACAGCCTCTATCTCAACATCACCTCGAAGCCGCTCGACGACATTCGGGTGCGCCGCGCAATCGCCTACGCCATCAACCGCGAGACCATGGTGCAGTTCACTGGCGACAAGGTGGCGCGCGAGGCGATCTCCGTCATCCCGAACGGCAATCTTGGCGTGGTCGACGCCGGCTTGCTGCCTTACGATCCCGACAAGGCAAAGGCGCTCCTGAAGGAGGCCGGCTACCCGAACGGCGTCAAGCTGAAGGTCGTGCAGTCGACCTTGCCGGTACTCATGCGCATCATGGAGGCTCTGCAAGGGCAGTTGCACCAGGTGGG
>JBIOEK010000039.1:0-13576 GCA_044445925.1 Hyphomicrobiales bacterium | reverse complement strand
GGCACATGCAGCGCGGCTGGAATTTCCTGCGCCCGGAACGCAAGGAGAGCTTCGATATACTTCCCGCCAGCCAACGGGTTTCCGACTCCATGTGGTACGCCGGCACCGCCGACGCGGTCTACCAGAATATCGACATCATCAGGAGCTACGGCCCGCACTATGTCGTGATCCTCGCCGGCGATCATATCTACAAGATGGATTACGAGCTCATGCTGCAGCAGCATGTGCAAAGCGGTGCGGATGTGACGGTCGGGTGCATCGAGGTGCCGCGCCTGGAAGCGACGGGCTTCGGGGTGATGGGGGTCGACGGCGACGACCGCATCGTCTCCTTCCTCGAAAAGCCGCAAGATCCTCCCGGCATGCCGGACAATCCGGAAATGTCGCTCGCCAGCATGGGCATCTATGTGTTCGAGACGAATTTCCTGTTCGACCAGCTGCGTCGCGATGCCGCTCACAGTGGTTCGAGCCGCGACTTCGGCAAGGACATCATTCCGAGCCTGGTGCGGGACGGGAACGCGGTCGCGCATCGGTTCACCCATTCATGCGTGCGCACGAGCCCGGGCGGGGAAGCCTATTGGCGCGATGTCGGGACGGTCGATGCTTATTGGCAGGCCAATATCGATCTCACCGACCCCCTGCCATCGCTCGACCTCTATGACCGCGACTGGCCGATATGGACCTTTGCCGAAGTCACCCCGCCGGCGAAGTTCGTCAGCGACGGGAACGGCAACCGGGGATCGGCAGAGAACTCGCTCGTTGCGGGAGGCTGCATCGTATCGGGGGCGCAATTGCGCCGTTCCCTGCTGTTCACGGGAGTGCGGATGGATGGCGGCGCCTTGGTCCAGAATTCCCTGGTGCTCCCTTACGCGCAGATCGGGAGCGGCGCCCGCCTGACGAACGCCGTGGTCGACCGCGGCGTCAGGATACCGGATCGTCTCGTGGTCGGCGAGGATCCCGTGGCTGACGCATCTCGATTCCGCCGCACCGAGAAGGGAATTTGCCTCATCACGCAGCCCATGCTCGACCGTTTGACGAACCGCTGATCAAGGCGCTCCGACCGAGGTGATCGATGAAGGTTCTGGCGGTCGCCTCCGAAATCTATCCTCTGGTGAAGACCGGAGGGCTCGCGGACGTGACCGGGGCCCTCCCAAAGGCATTGTCGCGCGAAGGGGTCGAGGTTCGCACGCTGATCCCGGGATATCCCGCCGTCTTCGATGGCCTCGAGAGCGCCGAGCAGATCGACGCCTATGACGAGCTGTTCGGAGGCCCCGCGAGATTGCTGCATGCGAGCGCGGCGGATCTCGACCTCTTCGTGCTCGACGCCCCGCATTTATACCTCCGTCAAGGCAATCCCTATCTCGACGAGCAGGGACGCGACCTGCCCGACAACGCCTTTCGCTTCGCGGCGCTGGCGCGCGCGGCCGCGGCGATCGGCCAAGGTCTCCTGCCGGCCTTCATGCCCGACATCGTGCATGCGCATGATTGGCAAGCGGGATTGACGCCGGCCTATCTTCGCTCGGGCCCCGGAGCCGCCGCCCCCTGCGTCATGACGGTCCATAACCTGGCTTTTCAGGGTTTGTTTCCAGCCGAGCTTCTTCGGCAACTTCGGCTGCCCGCAGCCATGATGAACCCGGAGGGCATCGAATACTATGGCCAGATCGGCTTTTTGAAGGCCGGGCTTCAATTCGCGAATGCGATCACGACCGTCTCGCCGACCTATGCGGAAGAGATCCGCACGCCGGAAAACGGGATGGGGCTCGACGGGGTCTTGCGGGCACGCACCTCCGCTCTCTCGGGGATCTGCAACGGCATCGATATCGATGTCTGGAATCCCGGCAGCGACCCTCATCTCGCGACGCGCTACGAGGCCGGCAGCCTCACCGCGAAGGCCGACAACAAGACGGCCCTGCAAGTCGAGCTCGGCCTCTCGCCCGCCGCGTCGAGGCCGCTCTTCGGCGTGATCAGCCGATTGACCGAGCAAAAAGGCATGGACATCGTCCTCGACGCGGTTGCCGATCTCGTCTCGCGCGGCGTGCAACTTGCGCTCCTCGGCTCCGGCGATCGCGGCCTCGAGGCCGCCTTCGCGGAGGAAGCATCCAGGCATCGCGGCGCGGTCGCTGCAAGGATCGGCTACGACGAAGGCTTGGCGCACCTCATCCAGGGAGGCAGCGATGCTCTGCTCGTGCCCTCGCGATTCGAACCTTGCGGACTGACCCAGCTCGCAGCGCTGCGCTACGGCACGCTGCCGATCGTCTCGCGCGTGGGCGGCCTCGCGGATACCGTCATCGACGCGAACCAGGCAGCCCTTGCGGCCGGCGTCGCCACGGGCTTTCAATTCTCGCCACCCGCAAAGGAGGCGTTCCTGCGTGGCGTCGACAGGGCTCTCGACCTGTGGAGCGCTGAGGAAACCTGGCATCGCCTGCAACGAAACGCCATGAGGAGCGATGTCGGCTGGAGCCGCTCGGCGCGCCTATACGCGGCGCTGTTTGACGCGGTCTCGGTAACAAGGCCCGAGGCCTCCGCCGCTCATGCTGCGATTCCATGAGAGGCAATGGCGCTCAGCCGGTTATTGTATGGTGGGCCTTGTTCTGTTCAGGGACCCTCGATTGGCCATTGCGTGGGGATGCCCGCCTGCCGATGCGGCAAATGTCGCGGCCCCGGTGAAGCGGGGCCTCCACGAAGCCGCCGACAGCGTGTTCATGCCGGCGCGGGGGCGCCCTGCACGGCCCGGCGCAACGCCGCGCGCGCCAGCAGCCTTGTGGAATCGAGCGTCGGCAGCGGAGAATTCGTATCGTTCATGAGCAGCGGAATCTCGGTGCAGCCGAGCACGACCGCGTCGCAGCCCTCGCGCTTCATCCGTCCGATGACAAGCTGATGGTAAGCGATCGCCTGGGAGCTGAAGACGCCGTAGGTCAACTCGTCCATGATGATGCGATTGATTTCCTCGCGTTCTGCCGGGTTCGGACGCAGATACTCCAGGCCGTGCCGCGTGAGCTTTTCCGGGTAGACCTCGCTGTCGACGAGCCAGCGCGTTCCGATGAGGCCGAGGCGCCTGAAGCCGCGCTCGGCGGCCTTTGCGGCGACGATTTCGGCGATGTGCAGCCAAGGCAGCGGTGATCGCGGTTCGACGTAGGCAAGCGCCTTGTGGATGGTGTTGTCGGGGCAGATCAGGAAATCGGCGCCGATCGTCGCGAGCTTGTTTGCCGAGGAAAGCATCAGCTCGCCCACGGCCTGCCAGTCGTCGCGCTCGAGGCATTTCACGTATTCGGCGAGCGAGGGCGTGTGCATCGAGACCTCGGGATGCGCATGCAGGCCGAGAAGCTGCGCGCCTTCCGCGCAAATCGTCCGATAGCAAAGTGCCGCGCCTTCGGCGGAGCAGCCAACTATACCGATGTGGAGAGGCATGACGGCGATTTCCATGACGTTGGTGGTGAAAAAGGAAGTTGCGAGTTTCAGTTTGGCTGAACCGTCGGTCGCCCTGGCGACGATGCCATTATGACGCAGATTTTTTTCGATGCGATAGCGCGATGACGACGCGCTCTCCCTCGGCCTCGCCGGACGCGGCTGGAGCCGGATGAGTTCAGGTCGGAGCGTATCCTTGTGGCGCTTCGATCTAAATCCATCCCGCTCGGCGATCTGACCTGAGCGCAAACGACACCGGGTCCTGCAGGGGATGGCAATGCCGCCGCGCCCCGCGGCTTGCCGGCAGGCACCGAACATGCCAAGTGCGCATCGCCCCCTATGCGATTGCGGTGTCGTGCTCCCACTATCCGTGTTCATCATCAGCTACAATGAAGCTGATCGGCTGCCCCTCGTGCTCGAGGCGCTAGGCGACCTCGCCGCCGAGCTGGTGGTGGTCGATTCTGGATCTGACGACGGCACGCAGGACGTTGCCCGTCGCTTCGGGGCGCGTGTCATCGAGCATGCGTTTCCGGGCTATGGTCCCCAGAAACGTTTCGCCGAGGGGGAGTGCAGCTATCCCTGGCTTCTCAATCTCGATGCCGACGAAGTGATCTCGCCCGCCTTGCGCGCCGAGATCGCCGCCCTGTTCGCCACGGGCGAGCCGCCGGCGGACGCATATGAGATTGCGATCCACGAAGTCTTTCCGGGCGAGGAAGAGCCGCACCCGCTCGGCTATGCGCTGGTGCCCGTGAGGCTCTATCGGCGCGACAAGGGCAGCTACAACCCCTCGCCGGTGCACGATCGTGTCGTCCTCGCGCCGGGCGCCAAGGTGGCCCGGCTCAAGGGGCGCATTCGGCATATCTCGGTGCGCTCGCTCGGCCATCAGCTCGAGAAGCTCAACCTCTACACCGACGCGCAAGTGCTCGACCTCGAAGCACGCGGCGTCAGATTTCCGGCGCTGCGCGTCTTTCTCGAATTCCCCGGAGCTTTTCTCAAGGCCTATTTGGGCCGCCGCCATTGCCTGCGCGGCGTGTATGGGTTCATGACCGCCATGAACTTTGCCTTCTATCGATACTTGCGGGTCGCCAAAGCGCTCGAGCGGCGGCGTCAGCGGGAGAAAGGCATCGAGCCGCGCTGAACCGAGCCTCGACGCCGACTGGGCGCCGTGGCTGAGCTGCGGCCCGATTGCAGCGCGGCCCTCAGGCAGCGTTGCGATGCCGGAGAAACGCCTGCGCGACAAGGGACGCGACCGTGTGCGTCGAATCCATGGGCTCGTAGGGCGCGCCCGTGAGCTGCCCGGTAAATGCATTGACGATTCCAGCCTGACGCAGGGCGTCGAGGTATCGGGTATTCTTGGGGTGGCCACCGCTCGGCTCGTAGACCAGCACCGGCCGCCCTGTCGCGGCCGCCTCGCCGACCATGCCCACCGAATCGGAGGTGACCACCAAAGCGTCGGCTAGCGCCAGGAGGGCAATGAAGGGGTTCTCGCCCTGTCCATTCCAGAGATACCCGTCATGGCGCGCGATGACGGCGGCGATGGCGTCACGCAAGGCGGGCGGCGTGCGACGCGACGGGGTGCCCATCAGTCGGACGCCGGACTGCGCCAGCCGATCCAATCGCGACGACAGCTCCGCGATATCGGCGGCGGTGAAGCGATGATTGACGCTGTTGCCACCGATCAGGACGGCCGCGCGCGGATGCGGCAAGCGTGCCAGGATGTCGAGCGGGGCAGCGCGGGCGGCCGCGAGCCTCGCCTGCGTCACGCGATGCGGCGTGAGCAGCGTCTTGATGACATTGGGTCCGACCAAGCTGTCGTGCTCCGGAACCCAGATGAGATCCGCAATTGCGGGCCCGGTATATGGATCCTTCATGAAGACGGTGAATGTCCGGCCATTGGTCTCGGCCCGGATCCGTCGCACATAGGGAACGGCGCGCCTGCCGGATGCGACGACCAAGTCCGGAAATGGCGGCGCGATCGGGCTGCCGCTCCGTCCGGGTGCCTCCTTCGGGTCGATCGGCCCGAACGGCGTCGCCCAGCTCCAAGGCGCCCGTGGCGCGATTTTATGCAGTACGGGCTCGAGGCCGAGCGCCTCGATGACACCGAAGCAGATTGCGGTGTCGCCGGCCTTGCCGTCGGTCAGCACCCAGCTGGTGGTCGAAGGGGGCATCATCAATCGAACGATCCAAGATCCCTGAGGCAATCGATGGCGCGGTCTCGAACAGAGTTACTGACGGGCCAGGCCGAGGGCGATGTTCCTCTTGCGAACAGGAAATGCGGAATTCGTGGTGATGGGCCCCACGGTCGACGGGTCACGTTCGGGCCTTCGCCTGAACAAGGCTCTCATAGACCCCGAGCGTGGCATCCACCATGCCCTCGAGCGAAAAATGCGCCTCCACATGCGCCCGGGCGCGCGCCTGCATCGCGGTTAGCTGTCCTTGCTGCAAGGAGATGGCGGCGGAGATGCCGTCGGCGAGGGCCTGCGGGTCGGATGACGGGATGCGCCAGCCTGTACGCTCGCCGTCGGGCACATCGGGGGGCGCCAGCACGGTTTCCGGCACGGCGCCGAGATCGGTCACGATGACGGGCGTTCCGAGGGCCTGCGCCTCGACTGCAGAGCGGCCGAACGCCTCGGGCTCCGTCGAGGGCACGGCGACCGCCGCAGCAGCGAGAAAGGCCGCCGGCATGTCGGTGCAATGACCGACGCGCTTGACCCGGCCGACGAGATCGTGAGCGGCGATCAGGCTATCGAGATCGCGCACATAATTGTCGCGCCCTTGCGGGTCCCCTGCCATCACGAAGGTAACGTCCTGCAAGCCGTCGCAGACCAATCGGCGCGCCGCCTCGATGAAGACTTTCTGCCCCTTCCAGCCCGTCAGGCGCGCTGCGAGCAGCACGATGCGCTCGCCGGGCGCTACGCCCCACGAGGAGCGAATTTGCGCGACCCGCTCGGGCGCGACCGAGGAGGGCTGGAAGATCGACAGATCCGTGCCGCGATGGATCACCACGACCCGCCCGCTTGCCCAGGGAAACAGCCTGCCGATTGTCTCGGCCGTGTAGCGGGAATTGGCGATCACGACGTCCCCGCGGCACATGACCGAATTGTAGAGCAGCTTCGGCGCCGTCCGCCCTCCATAGATGCCGTGATAGGTGGTGACGAAGGGGATCCTCAGTGATCGGGCCGCTGCCAGCGCGCTCCAGGCCGGCGCGCGCGAGCGCGCATGAATGAGCGCAACGCCCTCATCGCGGCACAAGCGCTTCAGGCGGCCGATATTCGCCATGAGCTGAAGCGGGTTCTTGGTGTTCGCCGGAAAACGGGTCCATTCGCCGCCATTCGCGTGCAATTCGGCAACTAACCGGCCGCCGGCGCTGGCGACGAGCGCTCGCGCTCCGACCATGGCCAGGCCCGCGGCGACATCAAGGGTGGTGCGCTCGGCCCCGCCGGCGTCGAGCGACGGGATGAGCTGGAGGATGCTGCGGCCTTGGAGATCCGGATGCCTCGCAGCCGAATGGAGCCCTGTCGAGCGGTTCATTCCGTGCTCAGTGCCGAGGGTGATGCCCCGCTCTCCACTGCGGTTGGCGCCGCTACGCAACGGTGCCTGCTGCTGACGCGACGTCGCTGCGGTCTCAAGGGCGTCGGGCCGGCGCGCTGCTCAGCTCACCAAGGTTCGCCCTGTCATCCGCTCGAGCACCTTCAGGGGCGAGCGTGCCGGGTCGTGCATGGAGGCGATATCGAGATGGAAGGTCTGCTCGAGCGCAAACTGGCCAGCCAGCGCCGCGTGCAGCACCTGGTCTGTGTAGCAGAGCCAGGTCGTGCCCGGCGGAAAGGCGATCTCGACCTGCGGCGAATCCTTCTGATAGGCGCCGTCACTCTTGGCGCCGTCATGCAGGCCGAGCATCAGCTGGTCATAGGCGGTGCGTCGGCTCTTTGTGGCGCCAACGGCAGCGAGCAGCCAGCTGACGAACGCGCTCTGGCCGCGAAGCGACGGCAGGAGCTTTTGGGCGAAGTCTTGAAACGGCTCGCCGACCCGCCAGATCCGCTTCTTGCCGTCCGGGGCGATGTTGGAGAACAGACGCAAGATACGCCGGCCGTGAGTGGGGGTCGACGGAAAAGCGTCCACGTGAAGCAGCTTATCGTCCTTGCGGGCGGAATAGCTTCGGCCGACGATCTCGACCGGCCGATAGCTGGTGCGCGCCCGTTCGAGCCCAGCCGCATATTCGGGGAAAAGATCTCCCGTCAGCCGCGTTGACGCCGCCGCGAAACGCTCCAGCATCGCCTGGAGCCGCGCACGTTCGCTGTCCCCCGCAGTCGTGCCTTTGATGGAGCCGCTCCCCGGATCGAGGCTGACATTCTTGCTCTTGGCGTCGGCGACAGTGGGCGAAAGCAACCCGCGCTCGGACTCCTGAGTCACAAAGGCAAGCTTGGGGAAATAGACGACCTTGCCGCTCTCCAGAGCGTCGATCGCACGCGCCTTCAACTCGGCCGAGAACGGGCCCGCCCAACGATCGATCTCCGCCAATTCCAGCACTGTATCCTGCAAAGCAAGGCCTGCCATTTCTGTGACTCGCATCTCAGGGCAACTCAGTGAGCGAACGCCGTTGCATGGCTCCTGAAGAAGGCTCCGTTGAGCGCTGTTCATGAACCTACGCGGGGCTATTTCCAAATGCAAACCCTTGGCGGTTCTGTTGGGCCTTGCCACCGGCCGCCGCGGTGGCCATCCCATCATGGCGCCGATGTGTGATCTCATAGCCGCGAAGCGACGGGGAGCGAGGCGCCAGCGCCGGCCCGTAACTTGAACTCCGAGCCGTGCGATGCTCGCTAGAGCCTGTTCACATTTGGGCCCCAAAAACTTACGCTTTTCAGCGATTGCGACGCTGATGGCGTCAGATTCGGAATAGGCGTGCCGGGCCCGCCGGGCCCGCCGGGATAATGCGAGCCTCGACCCTATCACTCTGAAATCTATTGGCTTTTAATGGATATACCGCTCGCTGCGCCGGCGATCGTCCGGCTCGAGAATGTTGAGGAATGTTGATTCTCGACATTGCATGCTCCGATTCCGGTAGCCGGCTATCTGATTGCTGAGGACGCCGGACGCGCTTCACAGCAAGCAGTTCGTCGCAAGTGCCTGGGCGGTGCCGCGCAGATCGGGACCAACAAGGTGAACCAGGGCCGCGCCGGATCGCGGCCGCACGACCGGCGAAAGCTCGCCGCAGCTGCAGATTCACTTGTCAAAGAACCGTGCCCCGCCCATGGGCCGCGGCACGCCATCTTGAGGGTGCATGATAATCGAGGCGCCGTGAGAACACAACAGGAACAAGGATAGCGCCACCGGTAGAGCGCCCATAGGCTTCGAATGGTGCCGATGCTAGAGGACGCGTCGAAGCGGGTCCGAAGCGGGGACAAGCAGCTCAGATGAGCGGCACTCGACACGACCACGGCCACAACGATCATGAGCACGGTCACGCGCATGCGCACGGACATGCTCACGCTCCCGCCAGTTTCGGGAAAGCCTTCGCAATCGGCGTCGGCCTGAATAGCGGCTTCGTCGTCCTCGAGGTGATCTATGGCTTGCTCGGCAACTCGGTCGCGCTGCTATCGGATGCCGGGCACAATCTCGGCGACGTGCTCGGCCTCTTGGTTGCGTGGACTGCGAGCGTCCTTGCCAGACGGGCACCCACGGCGCGCTACACCTATGGCATGCGCGGATCATCGATCCTCGCGGCGCTGTTCAACGCTGTCTTTCTGCTCGTCACCGTGGGAGCCCTTTCCTGGGAAGCGATTCGACGCCTCGGGCAACCCGAAGCGGTCGCCGGCAACATTGTGATGAGCGTCGCCGCGGTCGGCATTCTCGTGAACGGCGTGACGGCGTGGCTCTTCGCCTCCGGCCGCAATGGCGACATCAATCTGCGCGGCGCGTTCACGCACATGGCGTCCGATGCTCTTGTGTCGGCTGGCGTCGTGACCGCCGGGCTGGTCATCCTGCTGACGGGCCGGTTTTGGCTCGATCCGCTGGTCAGCCTTGCGGTCAACGCCGTGATTGTCTGGGGAACCTGGAGCCTGTTACGGGATTCGCTCGGCATGTCGCTCGCGGCGGTGCCGAGGAACCTCGATCCCGAAGACGTTCGCGCCTTCCTCGAAAAGCAGCCGGGCGTCGCCGCCATTCACGATCTTCACATCTGGCCGATGAGCACGACGGAAACCGCCTTGACCTGCCATCTGGTCATGCCCGCCGGACATCCTGGGGACGCCTTCATCCATCGTCTGGCGGCGGAATTGGAAGCAGGGTTCAGAATCGACCACCCGACCGTGCAAATCGAGGTTGATCCACATTCCGCCTGCGCGCTCGCACCCGAGAGTGTCGTTTAGGGATCTTATTGGAGCCGCATAGGGCCATCCCATCGAGGCGCGATATCGAATCTGCGGGAAACCGCGCTGCGAGGCTCCTTGGCGGCAAGGGCCCAAGCCCTCTATCATCGCGGCAATCCGGTTTCACGCCTTGGGCCATGCGCATGCCGACCGCCACGAGCTCTCCGCGCTCGATCGTGCTCGATTGGGGCACGACCACCTTCCGTGCCGTCCTGGTCGATGGCGCAGGCGCGATCCTCGACCGAATCGAGACGCAGGATGGCATCCAGTCGGTGCCGAAATCGGGCTTCGAGCCGGTGCTCGCACGCGCGGTCGCCCCCTGGCGGGCGGCCCACGGCCTCCTGCCCATCTATGCGGCCGGCATGATCGGCAGCCGCAATGGCTGGGTCGAGATGCCCTATGTCGAGACGCCGGTCGGCATCGATGCGCTGGCGCGCGCGGTGAGGCGTGTCGAGCTTGCCGATGGCGGCAGCATCGTCTTCGTCCCGGGCGTGACGGACATGAGCGTCAAGCCTTTTCCCGATGTCATGCGCGGCGAGGAGACGCAGCTCTTGGGCCTTAGCCTCGCGCGCGACATGACGGTCGTGCTGCCCGGCACCCATTGCAAATGGGCACGCATCGAGGATGGTCTGATCGCCCGTTTCCGCACCTTCGTGACGGGCGAGCTGTTCGCCGTCCTGTCGCGCCATTCCTTCATCGCCCAGATGGCAACGCCGCAGGCGCAGCCGGATTGGGCGGCTTTCGGGCGCGGCCTCGACTACGCGCGCGACCGCGCAGAGGCTCCGGGCTTGTTGTCGCGCCTGTTCTCGGTGCGCACCGGCTGGCTCGCCGGCAAGCTGGGCCCTGAGGAGGTGAGCGATTATCTCTCCGGCCTCGTCCTCGGCTGCGAGTTCCGCGAGGTCGCCGAGCTCGGCTGGTTCGAGCCGGGCGCGCTGGTCACGATCGTCGGCACGGACTTGCTGGTCGAGCGCTATCGCCGGGCGGCGCACTCCTTCGGACTCGAGCCGCGTCAGGGCCCCATGGATGCAGCGGTCAGGGGCTGCCTCGCCATCGCCGCCATCGTGGAAGGGCTCGCTCATGGATCTTGACGAGGCGCTCGCCGCGCTGCCGCTGATCGCCATCCTGCGCGGCTTGCAGCCCCAGGAAGCAGTCGATGTGACGACGGCTCTCCATGATGCCGGTTTCCGCATCGTCGAGGTGCCGTTGAACTCGCCTTCGCCGCTCTCGAGCATCGAGCGCATCGTGAGGCGCTTCGAGGGGCGCATGCTCATCGGCGCCGGCACGGTCCTCGAGATCGGCGCCTTGGCCGACGTCGCGGCAGCGGGCGGGCGTCTCATCGTCTCGCCGAATTTCGAGGAGGAAGTGGTCCGCTCGGCCAAGCGCAAAGGACTGATCTCGGTCCCCGGCGTCGCGACGCCGAGCGAAGCTTTCGCGGCGCTCGCCGCCGGCGCCGACGCCATCAAGCTGTTCCCGGCCGAGATGATAACGCCCGCGGTCCTGCGCTCGCTGCGCGCCGTGCTGCCGAAGGAGGCCAAGCTCATCCCGGTCGGCGGTATCACGCCGGCGAACATCGCCGCCTATCTCGAGGCGGGCGCAGACGGCTTCGGCATCGGCTCGGCGCTCTTCCGGTCCGGCAAATCGATCGCCGACATCGCGCGCGCCGCTTCGGCCTTTGTCGAGGCTGTGCGGAGGAGATCGTAGCGGCAATAAAAGCAACACTGGCGTTTCGCGCGTGGCTCGCCTACATTCGGCGGTGGAGCTGCGCGGTACGTTAGGACTTGCATCCCCGGGCCCTTATCGATCCGAACGGGAGCTGTCCCTGACCAGGTCCGTGGACCTGGACACACGGCGCCCACCTACGCTGTAGGTGTCCCGGGATCGATAGTCCGACGGCCGAGGCGGCTCCGCTTCTTTTTTCCCATGGGACCCCTTGCGAGTTTCAGCGGGCCGGGTGCGCGCGCGATCATGGTGTCATCATCGGCCGGTCCCGGCGAGGCGATCCGAATCGAGAAGGCCGCCATTCGCGCAGCAGCCCTGGCGCGCCGCGATGCGCTCGATGCGCAGGCGCGGCTCGCGGCGTCGCAGGGCTTCGCGGAGAGTGGACCGGCCGCGCTCGGCGCGCTCGCGGGCGCCATCGTCAGCGGTTTCTGGCCCATCCGCTCCGAGCTCGATCCGCGCTGGCTGATGCGCAAGCTCGCCGAGCGAGGCGCGATTCTCGCCCTCCCCAGCATCGAGGGAGGGCAACTCGTCTTTCGCCGATTCGCATTCGGCGATCGGCTCCGGCGAGCCGGCTTCGGGCTCTCCGAACCTCAGCTGGAGGCCGAGCTTGTCTCGCCTGGCATCATGCTCGTGCCGCTCGCCGCCTTCGACCGTGATGGCGGGCGCATCGGCTATGGCAAAGGCTATTACGACGGGGCGATCGGACGCCTCGCGGCGAGCGGAGCTATGCCGCGCACGCTCGGCCTCGCCTTCGCCTGCCAGGAAGTGCCGGCCGTCCCCATGCTGGAGCACGATCGGCGCCTCGACGCCATCCTCACCGAGCGCGAGCTGATCCGGCCCGGAAACCAGCGCCCATCGCATCGTTGAAGTGCCGCTGCCTATCCCGTCACCAGACGCGCCGCGCCTCCCCCTCGTTGCCGAGGAGAAGGCGGGAGCAGTGATTGGCAGTGACGCAGGCGTCGAAAGGCTCAGTGGCGAATGGCGTCCTTGACGGCGTCGCGCACGGCATCCTTGGCCTGCCCGAATGTGTTCTGGGCCTTGCCCGCGGCCTTCTCCATCTTGCCTTCGGCCTGCAGCTTGTCGCTACCGATGACCTTGCCGGCCGCGTCCTTCATGGCGCCTTTGGCTTCCTTGGCCGCGCCTGCGATACGATCCTTATCCATCATCATCTCCCGATTGGTTCGAGGAACATCCTTCAACTCTCGGAAGAACGTGGCCGGCGGGCAAAGGTTCCCTCGATCAGGACCGCCGCTCAAGAGCCCTTCGGCGCGACCCGTTCCGTAATGAATCTCATGCTCGCCGCGAGCTCGGCGCCGACATCTTGCGCCTGCTGCACTCTCTCGGCGAATGGCTCGAAGGAAAAGACGCCGCGATAGCCGCCTTGGCGCAGCGCCTCGATCTGCGCCAGATTGCCGAGCACATCGGCTCCGTCCACGAGAACGCGATGCGCGTCGCGCATATCCGCCACGGCAAGCTGGCGATCGGCGACACCCGAGATATGCACGAGCCCCGTCCGCTGCGGGAACATCGAGGCTTCCCCAGCGAGATGATGATGGAATGTGTCGTGCACCAGCGCGAACACGTCGCCGCCCCCGACATCGTCGATGGCCGCGACCGCCTCCTGCTTCGAGCGCAGCGAACAGGTGGCGAAGCCCAGGGGTTCGACGAAGCCCTTGAGGCTTTGGGTCTTGAGGATCGGCAAGAGGTTCTTCAAGGCGTCGCGCAGGCCGGCGAGGCGCGCCTGGTCGCCCGGCTGGAAGGAGGCGTCGTTGACGGGCACCAGAACGAGCGATTGCGCGCCGCAATGCTTCGCATATCGCGCCAGCTCGCGTGCCTCGGCTTCGCGCCCCTTCGTCCATTCGTTGAATCGCTGCAGGGCGTTGATGGTGAGGATCTTGACGCCCTTGGCCTGCGCCTCACGCCGCACCGTCTCGGCCTTCGTGCCGTCGAGGATCGGCACACCTGCGAGGTCGTTGCGGATCTCGACCTTGCCGAGGCCGAGCTTGCGGGCGAGCCCGAAGAACTCGGCGCAGCCCAGGCGCGGCGCCGCGATGTGGTTCAGCGCGAACTCGATCGATATGGTCATGGGT
>JBIOEK010000038.1:0-13851 GCA_044445925.1 Hyphomicrobiales bacterium | reverse complement strand
CCTGTAACCTGCGACCATGCCGATCAGGGTTCCGATTCCCACGCCCAGCAAGGTCGCGGCGAGCGCAAGCGACAGTGTCGAGCGCGCGCCCATGAGCGTGCGCGTCAGGATATCGCGCCCGAGATTGTCGGTCCCTCCCCAGTGCTCGAGGCTCGGCGGCGCCAAAATGTATTCGGGAGACATCGCCTCGGGGTCGAAGGGCAGGATGAGGGGCGAGGCGAGCACGAAGGCAAGCACGAGCCCGAGGACGAGAAGTCCAAGAGCAAGCCCCGCATCGCCCTCACGCCAGGGAACGGGGCGATGCCTCATCAACCGTCACGCAGGCGCGGATTAAGCAGGAGGTAGACGATCTCGGTCGCGAAGCTCGCCAGGATGTAGATCGCCGACATGGTCAGGGTGCAGGCCTGGATCAGCGGCACGTCGCGGTTCTGCAGGGCGAAGATGGTCAACCTGCCGAGGCCGGGATAGGAAAAGACCATTTCGACGACGACAATTCCGCCAACCAGATAGCCGACATTGATGCCGAGCACGGTGACGGTCGGCAGGAGCGCGTTGCGCAGCGCATGCTTCACGACCACCGTCGAGGCCGGGAGTCCCTTCAGCACGGCAGTGCGCACATAGGGCGAGGCCAGGGCATCGATCATCGAGACGCGCGCCGTTCGCATGACATGGGCGAGCATGATGAAGGTCAGCGTCGTCACCGGCAACACGAGATGGGCGAGCCAAGACCGCCATCCTTCCGCAAAGGGGGCATAGCCCGAGACCGGCAGGACGCTCGAGAGCAACAGGATGAGGACGCTTCCCGTCACGAATTCCGGCATGGAAATGCCGAGGAGCGAGAGAGCGCTGAGCGCCCGGTCGGCGGGCCTGCGGTGCCGGAGCGCCGCGATCACACCTGCGGTGATCCCGGTGACGCAGACGAGAGCGAGCGAGGCCGAGGCCAGGATGAGGGAGAGCCCGAGACGCTGGAAGAGAATAGGCGCGATGGGCAGCGACATGCGCAGCGATTCGCCGAAGTCTCCGACGAGCACTCGCCCGAGCCAGGACGAAAATTGCAAGTAGGCAGGCCGGTCCAGGCCGAGGCGCAGCTCGAGCGCCGCGACAGCGTCCGGTGTCGCAAATGTCCCGAGGATCATCTGCGCCACGTTTCCGGCCATCAGCTGCGTCGCCGAGAATACGAGCACAGAGGAGAACAGCAACGTTCCCAATGCCCAAAGGGCGGAGGCCAGGATCTTTCGCGCCAGATGGGCGATGCGTCCCGAGCTTCCGCCCGAGCCGGGCTTCACGTCTTGAATCGCGATTCGCGCAGGTCGAGCCATTTCAGGGGATTGGCAGGGGTGTCCTCGAGCGAGGAAAGCTTGGCCGTAATATAGTTCGAGAAATAGCAGATGACGGCCGGTCCCTCCGCGGCCAGGATCTCCTGCACTTTCGCGTAATCTGCCTTCCGGGCGGAAAGATCGAGCTCGCGGCGCGCCTGGTCGAGCAGGCGGTCGACCTCGGGGTTCGCATAGTTGTACTCGTTCCAGGAGCCGGTGCTGTGAAAATAGGGATAGAGCTCTTCGTCTATGGTCGGCCGGCCCACCCAATTGCTGATGAAGAACGTCTCCTTCTTCCAAATCTCGGCGTTGAAGCGATCCCAAGGCACCTGCTGAATCTCGACCTTGATGCCGACTGCTTCCAGCATCGGCTTGACGACCTGCGCATTCTCGATGCAGCCGGCGCGCTCGTTGGATGCAAAAAGCTGCAGGGACAGCTTTCCGGCGACGCCGGCCTCGCCGAGAAGCGCGCGCGCCTTGGCGGGATCATAGGGAGGCGCGGCCACCTTGGTGAAAAAGGCACTGGAGGGAGGCACCGGCGTATCCTGGGCCACCGAGCCATGGCCCTGCAGCACGAAGCGCATGACCAGATCCCGATTGATCGCATGCTTCACGGCCTGACGCACGCGGGGATCGTTGAAGGGCGGGCGGTCGCTGCGCATGACGAGCGGCTGGAATCCCGTGCTGGGAATTTCCGTCACCGTGATGTTGGGAAGCTTCCTGATCGCGGGCTCGAGGCTTGATTGCACCTCCCACATCATCTGGGTTTCGCCCGAGCTCAAGGCGGCCTGCTCGGCGGCCTGAACCGGATAGCTGACGAGCCAGACCTCGTCGAGCTTCGGCAGGCCGGACATCCAGTAATCGGGGTTGCGCGTGAGCTTCACCGACTGACCCGGCATCCACTCGGCGAAGCGGAAGGGACCGGTGCCAACAGGCTTCTGGTCGAGGTTCTGGCTCGCATCGCTCGGCACGATGCGCATGAATGTCCCCGACATGATCGCGGGGAAATCGGCGAAGGGACCTTCCAGCGTGAAAGTGACCGTCGACGGGTCCATCGCCACGACGTCGGCGATCGGCCCGATGGCGCGGCGCCCGGGAGATCCGGCTTTCGGGTCGAGCACGCGGCGCGCGCTGAAAACGACGTCCTGAGCCTCGAGCTCGCGGCCGTGGTGAAAACGCACGCCCTTGCGCAGCTTGAAGGTCCAGGTCTTCCCGCTATCCGGCGAAGCCCAGGATTCGGCCACTCCCGGGGTCACGTTGAGATTGGCGTCGAGGCGCGTGAGATTGTCGTAGATCGTCTGGGTGGCGATATATTCGTCGCTCGATATGGTGAAGGCCGGGTCCAACCTCTTGATCGAGGAGCGGAAGCTGATCTTCAAGACGCCGCGATCCGCTGCGATCGCGATCCTGGAGCCTGCCCCCGCCGCCAGGACACCGCCTCCGAGCAGAGCCAGCAGGTCCTTGCGGGTTATCGAGCTTGCTGTGTCCCTAGTCATGTCGGATGCTCTCCTTCGCTCTCAGGCCAGCCGAATTTCGAGCCTGTTCACCTCGTCGCCCCTGGAACGCAGCTTGGTCCAGACGGCGTTCGCCCCCGGCAAGTAAGACCCGACCATGGACGGGTATGAACCCTCGTACCACAGCGCACCATAGTCGATCGCTCCCAAATCTTCCCAGGCCTCTTCATGCGGCGTCTCGGCGATCTCGATAACCGCGCCTCCCGGCGTGAAGCTCGCCTGCTGACGCCAGACGATGGCGGCCGGCATGTCATGGTGATGAATGAAGCTTGCGAGACTCGGCTCGATGCCGGAGGCCTCGTGCTCGACGCGCAACTTGCGTCCGCGTTCGGCGCCCCACCGTCCGAGCGCCTCCTTGATGACCTCGCGCCCGGTCTCGCCGTGGCGCTCGATGATGACGCTCGCATGCGTGTAGAAGCGGCCCCCGACCAGGCGATTGCTGCGCTTGAGCGAGCGCCATGCCGCTTCGAGGTCCGTGCTCGCGTGATAATCGCGCGCGAGCTTGACTCCGAGCTCGCTCGGCGCGCCCAATTCCAGCTTCTGCGCGTTGGGCGGCATGATCCACTGGAAATGGCAGTGGTCGTCCCCCTTCATGAGATTTTGCGGGATCACGACATTGCCGTCGGGATGATAGGTCGAGGCGCAGGCCTGGTGGAACTCGTCGCAGTAGACGTGGCCCCACTGGTGGAACTCCGCATCCTTCCAGGCTTCGGCCGCCGGGCAGTAATGCACGTCGAAGCGCGTATCGAAGGGGTGGAAGCTGCCCTCCGTCTCCATGGCGTCCTTGATGATGTAGGTGCTGGCATTGTCCCAGCAACCGATCAGATTCTTCATGTTGATCTCGAGGCCCATCGCATGGTGAGCCTCGCGCATCTCGGTGCCCCGCCAGTGCCCATATGAGCGCAGCCCGTAGCGAATGGTCATCTCGCCTTCCCGGCCGAAGCGCTCGATGGTCGCCTTCGTCAGATGCATGTACATCCGCGCGCTCGTCTTCAGCAGCCGCTTCATCGCGGCGACCATGTCGTCCATCGCCACGTCGTTGGGCATTACGATCGACACGCTGCACCTCGCTTGGCGGAAAGAACTCGGCGGAAAGAGCTTGGCAGAAAGAGCTTGGCAGGCAGGGCGGTGGACGGCTTGAAGGAGCTTGTATACAGAATACTAAATCGTGCTGGGTGCCAGTCAAGCGGGAAAGCCCTCATGGACGAACTTTCCGCATCGGCCACGCGGCGGCTGGTCGAATTCGCGCGAGGGCTCAGCTGGAGCGACGTGCCGGCCTCCGCGCGTAGCGCGGCGAGGCTCGCGATCCTCGACAGCGTCGGTTGCATGCTGGGCGGTTCGCGCACCGAGCTGGCGCGGCAGGCCGGAACCTTCGTCGCCGGCATCGGAGGAAATCCGCAGGCGGTCGTGAGCGGGCGCGGCATCCGCACTTCCGTCCCGCTCGCTGCCTTCCTGAACAGCGTGCATGCCAATGCGCTCGACTATGACGATGCCTTCGAGCGGGACGGCAAGGGAATGGGCCATCCGGGCGCGAGCGTCATTCCCGCCGCCCTCGCGGCAGCGCAGCACGCGGAGGCGACGGGACCGGAACTCGCGACTGCCATCGTGGCCGGCTACGAGACGGCGAACCGCATCATCGAAGCCATTCAGCCGACCCCAACCCGCCATGCCCGCGTCTGGGGCGTCGCGGTGCATCAGGCATTCGGGGCCGCGGTCGCGGCCGCCCGGCTGATGCGCCTCGGCGAGCACGCCTTTCACGATGCCTTCGGCCTCGCGGGAACGCTCTCCGCCGTTCCGGCCGCCCGCAAGTGGAATTGGACGACAAGGCCCTTATCCTCGCCCAAGGATGTCGTGGCCGCCCAGGCCGAGGCGGGCGTCAGGGCGGCCTGCCTCGCCGGCGCCGGATGGCACGGCAGCCGCGACATCCTGGACGGAGAGACGGGATTCTGGATCATGGCCGGATCGGATCGTTGCGACCCCACAAGGTTCACGCACGCGCTCGGCACGCGCTGGACGGTTGAAGAGCTGAGCTTCAAGCCCTACCCGGCCTGCCGGTGGGTGCACGCGGCGCTCGAGGCAACCGAACATCTCCTGCGGGAGGGAAGGTTGACCCGGGACGACATCGACGAGATCGAGGTCGGATCCTTCGAGGACGTCGTCGAGAATTTCGCCGACCGCCGTCCGAGCTCGATGGTCGACGGCGAGTTCAGCCTGCCATGGACGGTCGCCGTGACTCTCGCCGGCGTCCCGAAGGGTCCCGATTGGTACTCCGATGCGACCTTGAACGACAAATCGATCCAGGCCATCGCCGACAAGGTGCGGATGGTCGTGGACCTCGAGGCGCAGGCCCGTCATTTCAGCGAGGAGCGCAAGTCGATGTCGGTCGTCCGCATCAGGGCACGAGATGGCCGCCTCCTCGAAAGGCGGGTCGCCGTAGCCCTCGGCGGCGTGGCGTCTCCTTGGCCGAAGGGCGGCATCGAGGAGAAGTTCCATTCGCTCGCCGTGCCGGCGATCGGGCAGGACGCGGCGTTGGCGCTCTCCCGGACGATCCTCCGGCTCGGCGAGGACGATCGCATCGACGCCCTCTACTCGCTGATCGGCGGCGCTACCGCGGAGCCGCTGCAATGAGCGACACGATGCGCTTCGTCGAGGAACGGCTCGGCGAATGGCTCGCCTTTCGGCGCGATCTGCACAAGCATCCCGAATTGGGCTTCATGGAGTGCCGCACGCAGGCGACGCTCGCCGATCGGCTGCTGACCCTCGGCTACGATGTGCGCATGGGCGAGGAGGTCATGCGACGCGAGGCGATGCTCGGACGCCCGAGCCCCCCTGCCCTCGCGGCAGCGCGCGATTATGCCGTCGCCCATGGCGCCCGGTCCGATCTCGTGGAGCGCATGACGGACGGCATGGGTTAGAGGGAGGAAAACAGTGTCGCGCCGCAAATCTGACCGGATCTTCCTCGAAGATGCGAGGCTCGGGCCACGAAATGAGGTCCTGGTCGAGTTCGCCGAAAAGGCCGAGTTCGGCAAGCTCGCGCGCCTGTTCGAGGCCTATACCTTCGTCGATCTGGCCCACGCGGTGATGCTGGTCGAGACGGGAATCCTGACGAAGGCGAGCGGTGGTCGCCTGATCGAGGGGCTGCGTCGGATTCAAGCCATGGATGCGAAGAGCTTTCCCTGGCTTCCCCGCGTGGGGTCATGCCTTGTCCATGTGGAACATTGGCTGACCGAGCATTGCGGCAGCGATATTGCCGGCCTGCTTCAGACCGGCCGAAGCCGAAACGATCAGGACGCGGCCGCGGAACGCTTCTTTCAAAGAGGGCTCATACTGGAGCTGGGCGAAGCGCTGTCGCGCTTATTGTCGCTCACTCTCGACCTCGCCGTGGCCCATGCCGATACACTGATGCCCGGCTACACGCATCTGCAGCACGCCCAGCCCTGGACATTCGGCCATTATCTGATGCGGCAAGCCTCGATCATCGAGCGCGATCTCGAGCGCCTCTCGGACCTCTACCCGCGCACGAACCTATCCTCCCTCGGCGGTGCGGCCAATGCGGGAACATCATGGCCGATCGATCGCAGGCGAACCGCGGCCCTCCTCGGACACGATGGAATCGTGGTCAATTCTTGCGACGCCGGAGAATTCGCTCGCGACCATATCGAGGAAACGACCGCATGTATTTCCATCCTGGCCGCCAATCTCGGGCGCTTCGCTACCGATCTCTACGTTTGGAGCAGCTTCGAATTCGGCCTCGTCGAGGTGGCGGACGGCCTCGCGGGCACGAGCAGCATCATGCCGCAGAAGAAAAATCCGCACTCCCTGGAGCGAGTGAAGGCAGTCGGCGGCCAAGCAAGCGGATGGCTCGCGACGGTCATGGGCTGTCAAAGGCCGGTGCTGTCGACCGATCTCGACTTCACTTTCGGCGACGATCTGTTCGGGCGGTTCGCAGAGGCGACCTATGGCTCGATCCGCCTCATGGAGGAAACGCTCCGCACCTTGACGGTTCATCGAGAAAGGATGGAGCGCGGCGCGGCTGAATTTTGGAGCACGACGAGCCATCTCGCGGATGAACTGGTGCGCCGCTACGGCTTGAGCTTCAGGGCGGCCCATCAGATCGTGGGATCATGCGTGCGCAAGGCCATCGAAGCGCATCAGACACCCGGCACGCTCGAAGCGAGCCTGCTGCGCGAAGCGTCGGCGGAACTGTCCGGCCCGACGATCAAGCTCGATGACGAGAGCCTGCGCCGCCTTCTCGACGGGCGCAATTTCATCAATACTCGGGTGTCCGAGGGCTCGGTCGCACCAAGAGAGGTTCGCCGCCACGCCGACGGCATGAGAGAAGAGCTGAGCGCTCATCGAGCGCTGCTTGCCGAACGGCGCAATCGGGTGACATCCGCTCTATCCACGCTGCTGGCCAGGGCCAAGGAGCTCGCCGCCGAGACACCGCAGTGAACGGAGGCTCATCGCGCATGCGCGCCAATGACGATACGACGATCTTCACCAATGGATTGCTGCCGCAGATCGGTCTTACCGACCTCGTGGTCGGCGAGGGCAGGATCACGTCCATCGGCAAGAGTGCCGAGCCGACCAATGCAAAGGTCGTCGACCTTGGCGGGAGTCTCGTCCTGCCGGGCCTGGTCGACGGGCACATGCATCTCGACAAGACCTTGTTCGGCCTCCCCTGGCTGCCACACGCCGCGGGACCGACCCGAATGAGCCGGATCGAGACGGACAAGGAGATCCTGCCGATGCTCGCTGTGCCCGCCAGGCGGCGAGCGGCGCTGCTGCTCGACCGCTGCATCGCCAACGGCACTGCGCATATCCGGACGCATGTGGACATGCATCGCGAGATGGGCCTTTCGCCATTGCATGAGATCCTGGCCGTGCGCGAAGCCTATGAAGGCCGCGTGACGATCGAGATCGTTGCCTTTCCCCAAGGGGGTGTGGTGCGATGTCAAGGAATCACAAACCTGCTCGATGAGGCAATCGGCGCGGGTGCCGATCTCGTCGGAGGCATCGACCCGTCCGTCATCGACCGCGACCCGCGAGGGCAGCTCGATGCCATATTCGCCTTGGCAGACCGGAGGGGCGTCGGGATCGACATCCATCTCCACGAGCCCGGCGAGCTCGGGCTGTTCAGCCTCGAGGAGATCTGCGCACGAACCAAGGCGCTCGGCCTGCAGGGCAAGGTGACGATCAGCCACGCCTTCTGCCTCGGCATGGTGTCGGAGAGCGCGGCACGTAACGCGGCCGAGCTATTGGGCGGATCGGGCGTCGGGATCGCCACGCACGGCGCCGGCGGCAGCATCATCCCACCCATCCTGATGTTGCGCGACGCAGGCGTGAATGTATTCGCCGGGAATGATGATGTCCGCGACACCTGGTCTCCTTACGGAAATGGCGACATGCTCGAACGAGCCGCACTCATCGGCTGGAAGAGTGATTTCCGCCGCGACGAGCTCGTCGCCGTCGCATTCGATATCGTGTCGGCTGCGGGCGCCAAGGCCCTCTCAATCGAGGGCTACGGCATCGCGGTCGGCCGATCTGCAAACTTCTTTACCCTCGAAGCCTCATGCATTCCGGAGGCCGTCGGCGGACATCCGCCCCGAAAGCTCGTCGTGCACGAGGGACGGATCGTGGCGCGCGATGGCCTGACAGTGTGAGTTGGAAGTGAGCGGAAAAGGCTCGGCGCCTCCCCTGCTCGCGGCTTCGGTCTTCCGATCCGTCCGGGACAATTGGGCCGAAGGACTGCGCTTCGGCTGCGACAGGCGCTCTCGGCCGCCCGGGTGAGCCTTACCAAGGCGATCGATGAGCTTTCCAGGCTGCGCGGTCCCGAACAGTCCAAGACGCTCATCGCATCCAGCCTCGACGCCATCGCGGAAATAGGTTTCGCCTGCTGCCCGATCGATGCGAGCTTTCCCGATCAGCCGCCAGTAGCGACTTTCACAAGAAAATGAGTCGCGCCGGGCATCATCCCTCCTGCGCGAAGCGGATGCGCCGCAGCACGGGTCAGACCGGGAACCAGGCTTTCTCGCACGCCGAACGGTAGGCAAGCTCCACGAGCTTCTGCACTTCGTAGCCTTCACGGAAATCCGGCCCCTTGGCCGGACCACCGGCAACGGCCATCAGAAAATCGCGAATTTCGATGGCCTTGAGATCGTTGAAGCCGAGCTGATGGCCCGGAGCGACGCAAAAGGCACCGTAGGGTTCGTGTTCGGGGCCGGCAAGTATGGTGCGGAAGCCGCGACGGCCCTTGGCGTCGGTGGTGTAATAAAGCCGAAGCTCGTTCAGGCGCTCCTGCGTGAAGACGATGCCGCCTTTCGAGCCATAGATCTCGAAATCGTGCTGCATCTTGCGCCCCGTTGCTATCCAGCTCGCCTCGAGGCTGCCGGTCGCGCCATTGGCGAATTTGACAAGGAGCCGCGCCACGTCATCGACCGCGACAGCTCGCCTTTCCGACGCGCCTTGCCGGGCCGGACGCATGTCGATCACCGTCCTCGCATCGCAAATGAGCTCGGCGATCGGCCCGACGAGATGGCGCGCCGTGGCCAAGATATGACTGCCGATGTCGGCGAGCGCGCCGCCGCCCCCCGCCGGGTCGAGCCGCCAGACCCAGGGTGATTGCGCATCGGCCATGTAGTCCTCCGCATGGACGCCCCGGAAAGTGCGGATCTCGCCGATCTCACCCAACGAGACGATCTCCCTGGCGAGCGCCAGCATCGGGTTCTTGAGATAGTTGAACCCCATTTGGGTCACGAGACCGGATGCTTCGGCGGCCTCCGCCATTTCCAGGCATTCGCCGGCGGTCGGCGCAAGCGGCTTCTCGCAATAGACGAACTTGCCGGCCTCAAGTGCCGCCAGGGCCATCTCGCGATGCAGCGTGTTGGGCGTCGTGATGTCGATGATGGCGATCTCCGGATCGTCCAGCAGCTCCCGCCAATGACAAGTCGACCGCCGGAAACCGAGCTGCCGGGCGGACTTCGCGGCGAGGTCCGCATTCACCTCCGCCAGAACCGCGAGGTCGACAACGAAGGGCAGGTCGAAGACGCGGCTCGCCGTGGCAAAACCCAGGGCGTGCGCCTTCCCCATGAACCCCGACCCGATCAGGCCCACGCCGATCCGCTTCTTATCGCTCTTCTTGTCACTCATGGCCGAGCGCCATGCAGAAGCCGCCGAGAAGAGACAATGGAATCCGCCGTCGCACTTGTCGGCCAGTACTCCAGCCCGACAGCACCCTGATAGCCATTGGCGGTGAGCGTCCTCATGTAGCTTTGCCAGTCGATCGAGCCGCTCCCGGGCTCATGGCGCCCGGGAACATCGGCAACGTGAACGTGGCCGATCGCCTGTCCGCGGCCAGCGAGCACAGCTTCGGGCCGTTCGCCCATCATGGTCGAGTGATACATGTCGTAGAGAAGGAGGACGCAGGGATGAGCGACTTGGTCGATGATGTCGAGAGCCGCGGGGGTGCGGTCGAGAAAGTGGCCCTTGTGGTCGAGGATGGAATTCAGCGGCTCGAGCAGCAGCTTCACTCCGGCATCGGCAGCGATGGGCGCGGCGAGCTTCAGAGCTGCGACGATGGCGGCCTCTTGCGCCTGCCTCGTCGCATCCGTGCGCGGCCGGTCATCGCCCGAGCCCATGCCGCGATCATCGGCGAGAACGCAGAGCGCCGACGCTTCGAGCCGCTTTGCGACCCTCAGGCTCCGGCGTAGGCCCTCGACAAACTCTCGATGGGTGGCGGGATCGACGATCGGATAGCGCGGCTCGACCGAGAACAGCGTCAGCCGCAAACCCGTCTCGCCGAGTGCGCGCTCGATCGCATCGAGATCCTTGTCCCTCCAGAGCCAGAATTCGACCGCATCGAGACCCACGGCGGCACAAGCCCTGATGCGATCATCGAAGGCGCGGTGCTCGCGTACGAACAAGGACTCTATGCAACCTGACAGTTCCATGACCTATCTCCTGTCAACCCTCCGGCCACAGCCCTCTTGCCACGGCAAAGTCGCTGGGTAGCATCGATGACAGAGCCTCGGCAAAAAGGGAGAACGACCGGGCGTTGGCAAGGCTGCGCCATGGTTAACGAAAGGTTGCGCTCCAGGCGCCGCCGAGCTGGCACCAATGCTGCAAGTCTTCTTGCGGGGCTGGGGAGGGTGTCCAATAATGGGGCGCCCAGGGCCTCGCGGATCTTCGTTGCCAGTGCCGCGAGGCCCACTTCACTTCATGAATAAGCCCCGCCTCCCGATGAACCTCCGTGACGAATCGATCGACCTATTCTCAACCGCGGTTGCGTGCCCACTCAACGCGGCCAGGACCCCGCAGCTTGGCACCGACCTCGGGTGCGGGGTCCGCCGATCCCGCCCAAAGGGTGAACGACCGTGCGTTGCAGGTTGCGCACTTCGCTTCTGCCACCCGCACCAGAGCAAGGTGGCCCGGCTCGTCGTCGCCGCGCAACCCCCGACGAGCGCACGTCATCGACGCATCGGCATTCGCACGCTCGCCCGAAGGGCGCTGCCTCGCCTCGCACCTTCGACCCGACGCTATTTGTGCCTGGTTTTCCGTCGCACCATTCCGGTTCGGCGGGGGGACGCTACATTCCGCGCAGAACCCTGAAACCACCCTTGAACATGCGCTTGCCGTCCACCGGGATGTGCGCGCTCAGTTCCTTGAAATCCTTGTCTTCCATGATCGCCTTGTTGGCGCGGTCCCTGTCGGCACGCGACGCATAGACCGCCCAGGATTGCACCACGACTTCGTCATCATGGAGCTGCACGGCTTGCGGATACGATGTTTCCTTGCCGGATTTCACATCGTCGGCGATGCAGTTCACGTATTCGAGGGCGCCGTGCTTCTTTGCCAAAGCTGCCATTTTCTCGGCGAAGCTCTGATAGGCCGCGACCTTCGAGGGGAGGGAGAGGCGATGGTGCGCTTGCCCTCTCCCCTTGCGGGAGAGGGTGCCCTCCGAAGCCCCGGCTTCGAGGGCTGGCGCCTGGCGGAGGTTCTACTTGGGGTCGGGGCTAAGGAGGGCGGGAGAGGGGGAAGCACTTCTGGCGATGTGGGTCCCCCCTCTCCCGCCTCGACCACAGCAGCGCATAGGCCATGCTTCATTCGGAGAGCCGTGGTCTCGGCACCCTCTCCCGCGAGGGGAGAGGGAAAGAACGCCCAGCGGCGCGCGGCGGCCCCTCATAGCCTCGGCGTGGGGGTTGTGTTTTCCCGGTTCGAAGGTTATAGGGACGCTGCGCGAAAAATCCGCACCCTTGGAGGCGTTTTCGCGCAAGGCTTCCCATGAATGGACCAGGAGCAGCCGGCCGGTCGCGGCGCGGAGGCCTTGGGGCATTGATGGCACGAGCATGTCAGCAGCACCGAAGGACCAAAGATCATGACCGCCGCGAAGCAGATCAAGGCTCAGGCGCGGGCCAAGAGCGGCAAGGGGGCCGCCAGAGCCGTGCGTCGAGAGGGCCGCACCCCCGCCGTCATCTATGGGGCGGGCGGGCCAGCCGCCACCATCTCGCTCGATTCGAAGGAGATCGGCCTGCGCATCGGCGCCGGACGCTTCCTGACCACCATCCTCGACCTCGAGGTCGACGGGAAGAGCGAACGCGTCATCCCGCGCGATTTCCAGCTCGATCCGGTGAGGGATTTCCCGATCCATGTGGATTTCATGCGGCTGGCTGCCGGCCAGGTGATCCGGGTCGAGGTGCCGGTGCATTTCGTCAACCAGGAGGCCTCGCCCGGCCTCAAGCGCGGCGGCACGCTCAACATCGTGCGCCACACGGTCGAGCTGCTCGCCCCGGCCGAGGCCATCCCGGAATTCCTCACGGCCGATCTGACCGGCCTCGACATCAATGACGGCATCCATATCTCGGCGATCAAGCTGCCCGAAGGCGTGCGTCCGGTGATCCGCGAGCGCGATTTCACCGTCGCCACCATCGCTCCCCCGACCGTGCTGGTCGAGGCCGTGGTGCAAAAGCCCGCCGACGGCGCGCCGCGGGAAGGCGCAGCGACCCCGGCGCCCGGCGCCGCGGGCGCCGCAGGGGCCACGGCCGCAGCGGCTCCCGCCGCCGCGGCAGCGCCCGCCAAGAAGGGCTGACCCGAGGAGCCGAGCGCCGTTCCTCTCCTCGTCATGGCCGTACTCGCGGCGGACCAGGGGCATGGCCCGGATCGCGGTCCGGGCCGTCCTCCTTGGGTCGCCCCGGCCGTGGCGGGCCGGACCCCGTCCAGAGACGGCTGGTAGAAGAGAGCCGTGGCATCTCCATGCAGATCCTCGTCGGTCTCGGCAATCCGGGCGCCCGCTATGCGGGCAATCGCCACAATATCGGCTTCATGGTACTCGACGCGATCGCCAGGCTGCATCGCGCCGCCCCTTGGCGCCGGCGCTTCCAGAGCGAGACCGCCGAGGCCGCGTTCGGCGAGAAGCGGGTGCTGCTCCTGAAGCCGCAGACCTTCATGAACGAGAGCGGAAGGGCCGTCGGGGAAGCTGCGCGCTTCTACAAGACCGAGCTTTCGCAGATCACCGTCTTCCATGACGAGCTCGACCTTGCCGATGCCAAGCTGCGGGTGAAGACGGGCGGCGGCAATGCCGGGCATAACGGCCTGCGCTCGATCAGCGCCCATCTCGGCAACGACTATCGCAGGGTGCGTCTGGGGATCGGCCATCCGGGCGACAAGAACCTCGTCCACCCTTACGTGCTCTCCGATTTCTTCAAGGAGGAGCGGCCTTGGGTCGAGGACCTCGTCGGCGCCTGCGCGGAGTTCGTGCCGCTCCTGGTGCGGGGCGAAGAGGCGAGTTTCCAGAACAAGGTGCATCTCGCCATGCAGGCGAAGGGGTGGCGGAATGGGGAGAGAGTAGCGAGTAGCGAATAGATAGCGAATGGCGAATGGCGAATGGCGAATAGTTGAGTGACCGGTAGTGCGTCAGAAGCTTGGGCGGCGGCCGGAAATAGACGAATCGATCGAGTGGCGTAAATCGTCATTGCGAGCGCAGCGAAGCAAACCACAAACGTTCTCGCCCAGCACCCGCGGTATGG
>JBIOEK010000037.1:0-13966 GCA_044445925.1 Hyphomicrobiales bacterium | reverse complement strand
TCCATATCGATCCGGGCTTTCTCCCCTTCGTCGAGGCCTGCTCGGCTGCGCAGTTCGATGTGATGATCGTGTCGGACGGGCTCGACCGCATCGTGCGGGGCGTGGTTGCCCGCACCGGCATCGATTTGCCGATCGCGGCCAATCGCCTGGAGCATCTGGGCGGCGACCGGTGGCGGCTGGGCTTTCCTCACGCCAACGCCAATTGCGCCAGCGCTTCGGGCAATTGCAAATGCGCCCAGGCCAGCTCGGGCGTGCGCGGCCCGCGCATCGTCGTGGGCGACGGACGCTCGGATTTCTGCGCGGCGAGCAGCGCCGACTACGTATTCGCCAAGGGACGTCTTCAGGCCCATTGCCGAGAAACCGGCATCGCGCATGCGGGGATCGACGACCTCACCGAGGCGACGTTTCTGTTCAATGCCTGGCACCGCCAATTCGTGCCGTTGCCGGCGCTTGCACACGCGCATGCAGAGGCCGGGCACGGCTAGTCGCCCGATGGCGCTTGCAGCCGCCATCGCGACCAATTCATCCCGGCTCATCGAGAGGTCGTTCGCGCCAAACTTCATCCAACGGATGGATGGCATCCGTTGGAATGGGATGACTGGGCTGCCCCGCCGGCCCACGTGGCGCTGAGCCTGCCATGCGGCTTCGCATCCTCGACCTCGATTCGAGCCTGCCTTCGCAGCCCCCCTTCGTCGAGCGGCTCGCCGGCAGGCGCGCCGAGCGCATCGACTTCACGCGGCAGGCGAGCTCGCTCAGGATCATGGCGCGTCGCAGGGCGATGAACGCATTCTGTGAAAGGCTCGCGGAGGAAGGCTATGCGAGCGACGGCATACCGGAGGTCACCTTCTACGGCTCCGGTGATTTCCATCATCTGACCGCCGGCCTGCTGCAACTCGTCAAGGAGGAGCTGACAGTCATCCATTTCGACAATCACCCCGACTGGGTGAGCTTTCCGCCGACTTATAATTGCGGGGCCTGGGTCAATCGCGTGCTGCGGCTGCCGCATGTCCGCAAGATCATCACGCTCGGCCCTTGCAGCGACGACCTCGTCTGGCCCGAGCTCAAGACGGCAAACCTTGCGGCGGTGCGAGAGGGGCTGTTGGAGATCCGCCCCTGGCGACATGCCCCGTCGCGCGTCTGGCGAGATTATGATCACGGACCCGCGCACCGGTCGCGGGGCGGCTATATCGAATGGGCCAATCTCGCCGACGGAGATTGGCGTGCGACATTATGCGACATCATTTCCGACGTGCCCACGCAAGCCGTGTGGTTGACAATCGACAAGGATGTGCTCGCCGAAGAAGAAGCTGCGACCAATTGGGACCAGGGTGCCATGAACGTCGATCATTTGATTGAGGCGATCAAGCTCCTGGCGCTGCGCAGGCGCGTTCTCGGCGTCGATGTGTGCGGCGATTATTCGCCTCCGCGCTTCCGCGACCCCTTTCGTGCCGCTCTCGCCCATTTCGACCATCCCGCAAAGCCCGCGCCGACGCCTGGGACCCTGCGTCGCAATGCCGTCACCAATGCAAGGCTGCTCGCCTGTTTCGAGGAGGTGTTCGCGTGAGCGCTACCCTCGTCTTCTGGTTTGCGCTGTCGATCCTGTGCGACGTCTCGGGCCAACTCTGCTTCAAGATCGGAGCCGACCGCCTGCCCTCCACCGGCTCGGTGCTCGGCAGGGCTCTCGCGATCTCATCCAATCCCTGGGTGATCGCGGGCCTATGCATCTACGCGATCGAGGTGTTCGTGTGGCTCAAGATCCTGTCGGTCGCGCCGCTGAGCATTGCCTTTCCGATCGCCAGCCTCAACTTTCTGGGCGTAATGCTTGCGAGTGCGACCATACTGCGCGAGAAGGTCGGGCGCCCGCAATGGATCGGCGCTTGGCTCGTGACTATCGGCGTGGCGATCGTGGCGGGCACGGCATGATGGATCTTGATCGAGGGACCGGCGAAACGACATGACGGCGACGGACAGAAGCTTCACCATCGCGGGCAGCCGAACGGGCTTCCTGCTCGTGCACGGCCTCGGCGGCACGCCGCTCGAGCTGCGCATGACCGCGAAGGGCATCGCATCCGGCGGCTTCACGGTGCATTGCTGCCAGCTCGCCGGGCATTGCGGCACCGAGGAAGAGCTGCTCGCGACCACCTGGCAGCAATGGTATGCGAGCGTCGAGGCGGCACTCACCAGGCTCGAAGCCGTGTGCGACACCGTGATCGTCGGGGGATTGTCGATCGGTGCAATCCTGGCGTTGCGCCTTGCGGCGCTCCATCCCGAACGCGTGCACGGCGTTGCCTGCTTCGCACCGACGCTGTGGTACGATGGCTGGACGATCCCGAAGCACCAATTCCTGCTACGCTGGCTGTGGTTCCTGCCGGCGGCGAAGCGCTATCGCTTCGAGGAGCGCGAGCCTTTCGGGGTCAAGGACGAGCGCATGCGCGCCTTCGTCATGAAGTCGATCGGCGGGGGAGATACGGGGGTAGCCGGGCATCCGAGCACGCATGCCCTGTCGCTCTACCAATTCTGGAAGCTCGCCGACGATCTCAAGCCGAGACTCTCGAGCGTCAAGCGGCCTGTATTCATCGCTCATCCGCGCGAGGATGACTTGGCGAGCCTCAAGAATGCCTTCTATCTCCAGGAGCATCTCGGCGGGCTCGTGGAAATGCTGGTGCTCGACGATAGCTACCACATCGTCACCATCGACCGGCAATGGAAAGTCCTCGTCGATCGCACGGTCAGGTTCGCCCAAGCAATCGAGCAGCAACGGCCCCCGCAATCTCTGGGTCAAACTCGCGCCATCGCCGCCGAATAATGCCTGGATATGGCCCTCGAACCGCGGATCTTTCACAGCATCGCCGAGATCGATCCCACGGCCTGGGATGCTTGCTTCCCTGGCGAGGCAGAAAGCCACGCCTATTACCTCGCCTGCGAGCAGGGATCGAGCAGCGCCATGCAAAAGGGCGCCGTGGTTGTCTTCGAGGGCACGAGACTTGTCGCTGCAGCTCCGACATTCAGGAGCGTTTTTCGCCTCGACACGCCGTTCCAAGGCCCGGTCAGACGGCTGACCGGGCGGCTTCATCCCCTCGTCAGGGGGATTATGGATCTGCCCATCATCGGGTTGGGCTCACCCTATTCCGAGCGGTGCCATCTCGGATTTGCGGCGGATCTCGACCTTTCCGCACGCAGGGCGACGCTGACGTCGCTGCTGACGCGGTTCGAGGAGCATGCGGCCTGCGAGGGTACGGGCTTGGTCGCCCTCAAGGATCTCTCCGCCGACGACCAAGCGGATTTCGGTCAGACGCTCTGCGACAAGGGTTGGACGCGCGCCACGAGCCTGCCGGTCGCCCTGCTGGACCTGCCCTTCCGTGACATCGATGCTTATCTTGCGAGCCTCTCGGCCGCCACGCGCAAGGACATTCGCCGCAAGCTGAGGACCGCGGGCGATATCCGCGTCGAATGGCGTGACGATCTCGCGGGATTGGAGGGCGAGATCGCATCCCTCTACGAATCGACGCGCCAGCATAGCGGGCTCGACTATGGTGAGCTCGAGACGCTCCCGGACAGCTACTTTCCTGCCGTGATGGGCGCGCTTGGCGAACGCGCCCGCGTTGCCCTCTACTGGGTTGGCGCAAAGCTCTGCGCCTTCAATCTGGTCTTCATCGAAAAGGACCGAATGATCGATAAATTCCTGGGGGTCAGCTATCCGCTTGGGCCACAGCACAATATCTATGCCGTCAGCTGGATGGAGAATGTGAAGGACTGCCTTGCCCGCGGGATCGGCCTGTTGCAGACCGGCCAAACCGCCTACGGGCTGAAGTTGCGTTACGGGAGCCGGCTCGAACCATCCTATATCTATTTCAGGCACCGCTCCCCCTTGCCCTATGCGATCTTGAAGACCGTGAGCCGCTTCATCAAGGCGGACCACCTCGATCCGGAGTTGAAGGCTGCTCGGACGTTCACCCCGTGAGACGCCCCTCCTTCGCGATCTCGCTCCGGATGATCATATTCTGGAGCGTTTTCATCGCCCTCGATACGGCGACGCAGATCGCCTTCAAGACCGCGAGCCAAGCCGTCGAAGGGCTGAGCTTCGGATCGGACTTCTTGCAAGTGGCGCTCTCGACGCCTGCGCTATGGATCACGATCTTGTGCTATGTTGCCACTTTTATCGCCTGGATGGTCGTACTGACGCGCATGGATCTCAACCGCGCTTTCCCGCTGACCGCGCTGACCTATGTGACGGTGCCGATGTTGGCTTTCATCTTTTTCGGCGAACAATTGCCGATGCTGCGCGTCGTCGGCATCGGCGTGATCATCGCCGGCGTCATCTTGATCGGGTGGGAAGAGTGAGCTTGCGGGCTTCTTGGCGGAGGCCTTGGCCCGTCAGGCTGCGGCTCATCCTCGCCTTCCTACTGGTCGGCGTACCGCCCATGCTCGGCGCTGCCTATCTCGCGTCGACCCTGATCGCGAGCTCTTTCGAGAAGAATGTTGCCCAGTGGCTCACCGAAACCGCCCGCTTCATCATCGTCGAGATCATGGAGCGCGAGGATGATGCGGCCCGGATCGCGACGACGTTGACCGGTGCGGTCGGCCAAACCTCCAGCGAGACGGTCGAGGGCCTGAAGGCTGCCCTGAAGCCCTATGAGCCGATCCTCGCGGCCGACGGCTTCGACGTCATGATGATCTACGAGGAAAGCGGCGCCGTCCGCTACACCACATTGCCCTTCAATCCGACGAAAGCCCTTCCGGCCAGCCCGATACGCGCCATCTTCGGAGGCACGCTCGACGGACACGCGGTGCTCGTGGCCGGCGCCACCGTCAAGGTCTCCGCCGGACCACGGAATCTGTATCTCCTCTTGGGCGATGCGCTCGACGCCTCGACCTTCTCGAGCCTCAAGGCCGTACCGTCGCTGCAGGTCGATTTCTTTGCCAATCGCGGCGGCGAGCTGATCAAGCTCTATGAGAGCTCGAACCAGTCGACGATGCCGTCTCCGGCCATTCTGCAACGGCTCGCAAGCGCCGAGGATCCGATCTTGCTCGAGGATCCGCCTGGCGATCTCTTCCTGGCGGCGATCAGCGGGCTCAAGGATCAGGACGGCCAATTGTCGGGAATCGTGTTTTGCGCCGTCGGCGGCCAGGAGGGGCTCGACGGCCAGGACCAGCAGCTGCGCCTTCTCTGGGCGGTGTTTCTCTTCGGCGCGCTGATCTTCGTCCTCGCCGGCGCGTTCGTCTCGGCGCGTTTCGTCAAGCCGCTGCGCGCCTTGTCGCAAGGCGTGCGCTCCGTCGCCTCGGGCGATTTCTCGCAACGCGTGCCGGAAACCGGCGACAAGGAGACGGTCGAGCTCGCCTCGCGATTCAACGCGATGGCAGGTGAGCTCGAAAAGGCGCGTGCGAGAGAGGCCGAGCTCCGGCGCAAGGAGCGCCTGTCAACGCTCGGCGAGGCGGCGATGGTCATCGCCCATGAAGTGCGCAACCCGCTCGGTATCATCAAGACCTCGAGCGACCTCGTACGCTCGCGCGCCAAGCTCGGGCCCAAGGAAGAGCAGCTTCTCGACTACGTCACCGAAGAAGTGCATCGGATCGACAATCTTCTCACCGAAGTGCTGGACTTCGCCCACCCCAAGGAGCCGCGTCGATCGGTCTTCGTGCTGCGCGAACTCGTGGATCGCATCCAAGGCTTCGTCGCCCCCGAAATCACACGCAAGGGCTTGACCCTCACCATCGAAGACAAGACTGGAGAGGCAAAGATGAGCGCCGATCGCGACCAGATTTACGAAGCGGTGCTCAATCTCGTGCTCAATGCCATGGATGCGATCCCGCGCGGCGGGCGCGTGGCCGTGAGGCTCGCCGCGGCCGCGCGCACGGTCTCGATTGACGTCGCCGACAACGGGCCTGGCGTGAAGACCGCGCTACGCAGCCGCATCTTCAACCCCTTCTTCACCACGAAGGCCAAGGGAACCGGGCTGGGGCTCGCCAAGGTGGCAACCGTGGTCGAGGCTCACGAGGGAACGGTCGAGTGCCTCGAAGAGCCGGGCGGCGGCGCCTGCTTTCGCATGACCCTCAAACGGGTTTGCGACGAGCGCGAACCAGCCGCGCAGGCGGGCGCCAGCGAGACGGTTTCGCAGGGAGAGGGAGCCTAGGGGTGACGCACACCATCCTGATCGTCGATGACGAGGTGCGTCTCGCCGAGCTCCTATCGGCCAGCATCACCGATCGGGGCTATCGAACCATCGTCTGCGAATCCGCCGAGGCAGCGCTCGAAGCCTTCGACCCGGTGACGATCGATCTCGTGATCTCGGACCTGCGCATGCCCGGCCGCGATGGCCGCAGCCTCCTCAACGACATCAGGGCGCAGGCTCCCGACACGCCCGTCGTGCTCATCACCGCCTACACCTCGATGCGCGATGCGGTCGAAATGGTCAAGGAAGGCGCCTTCGATTACATCTCGAAGCCCTTCGAAATGGATGACATCCTGGCGACGCTCGAACGCGCCCTGAAGCTCGGCGACGCGATGCGCGAGAACGCGAGGCTGCGTTCGGAGATCGAGGGCCGCCACGGCTTCGAGCAATTGGTCGGAACGAGCCCCGCCTTCCGGCGCGTCATCGAGCAGATCGGCGAAGTCTGCAGCAGCCGCGCGACGGTTCTGCTCACCGGCGAGAGCGGCACCGGCAAGGAAGTCGTGGCACGCGCCATTCACTTCAACAGCCCACGCAGGTCGAAGCCCTTCGTCGCCGTAAATTGCGCCGCAATTCCCGAGGGCCTCATCGAGAGCGAGCTCTTCGGCCATGTCAAGGGAGCTTTCACTGGGGCGGTCCTCCATAGACGCGGGCGTTTCGCCGATGCCGACCGAGGAACGATATTCCTCGACGAAATCGGCGACATGCCGGTCGCCGTTCAAGCGAAGATCCTGCGTGTCCTGCAAGAGCGCAGCTTCGAGCCTGTCGGATCGGGGCGAACCGAGAAGACCGATACCCGGGTGATCGCCGCCACGAACCGCGACCTGCGGCGAGCCGTGGAGGAGAACAGCTTCCGCGAGGACCTATTCTACCGCCTCAATGTATTCCCCATCGCGCTTCCGGCGTTGCGCGAGCGCAAGGAAGATATTCCGGCGCTCGCCCAGCATTTCCTCAAATCCGCGACGGAGACGATCGGCAAGCGCATCGTCGGTGTCACGCCCGCGGCGCTCGCGGCGATGACCAACTACCACTGGCCCGGCAATATCCGTGAACTGCAGAACTGCGTCGAGCGCGCCGTCATCGTCGCCCGAGCCTCGACGATCGACGTCCCGGATCTGCCCCGCGACCTCTTCGACCAGGGCGCCAAGCCCGAGAAATCCGCAAGGTCGAGGATCGGCAATCTCGACGAGGAACTCGCCCGCATCGAAAAATCCTTCATCCTCGACGCCTTGCGCGAAACGAACGGCATTCAGAGCAGGGCCGCGAAGCTCTTGGGCATCAACGAGCGCAGCCTCTGGCATCGGGTCAAGAAGCTCGGTATCGCCATCACCAAGCGCGCCAGCGGCGGAGAGCGGCGAGAGTCGTCCCCATAGCGCCGATGAACGGGAAATCTTCTCCCCTGCCGCTCGGTTATTCGATGCTGCCCAAGGGCCAGATCGCCACCACCGTCACCTATCTCGAGATGACGCAAAGGCCGCCCGCCAAGGATTCAACCCGTTCACATGCCGAATTCGAGCTGAGGCTGCTTGGCGCAGCCGAGCTCGACGTCTACCGGGCGCTCTTCCGCGGCGTCGGCGAGAATTGGCTATGGTGCTCGCGCCTCGCCATGCCCGACAAAGACCTGCGCGCCATCCTCGCGGACCGGTTGGTCGAGGCCTACGCGCTGAACCATCAGGGCCAAGCGGCAGGGTTGCTCGAGCTTGATTTTCGCAAGGAGGGCGAATGCGAGCTCGCCTTTTTCGGCCTTGTCGGGGAGATGATCGGTCACGGCGCCGGGCGCTACCTGATGAACCAAGCAATCGCCATGGCTTGGGCAAAGCCCATCCGGCGCATTTTCGTGCATACCTGCAGCTTCGACCACCCCTCGGCTCTCGATTTCTATCGAAGGTCGGGATTTCGACCCTACGCGCTAGCGGTGGAAGTCCTGGAGGATCCGCGCCTCAACGGCCATCTGCCGCGCAGCGCGGCGCCGCATGTGCCGATCATAGAAGCCTGATGAGGGGCCTGCTCGTGCGACGCGGTTTTGCCCATATTGTGAGCAAATCTGGAGGTCGGCCTAAATTCCGACGCGCATGCAAGGCGGCGCGTGGCTCGCATGAGGCGCTTTCGGGCGCAGGATCTGTGCGAGCGTCAATGCGTGAGTGAGGTGGCTTCATGCGTTTCCAGACAAGGCGGGCTTTCTTCAGCGGGCTTTCCTCGGTTGCGTTGGGCGGTATCGCGAGCGGCATAGCGACTGGGCGTTCGCTTGCCGTCGAGGCCGCGCCGGGCACCGCCTTACCTCGTCCCCAACCGTTCGGGCTCGTTGAACGAACCGCCTATTGGGATGTCGCGCAGCATTACGGAACCGTCACGGGCGAGCCCTTCCCGGTGCCGGCAATCAATCTGCGACAAATCGAACCGGCCTATCTCATCAGGGAAGTCGCCTATGCGGGAGCCGAGCAGCCCGGGACCATCGTCATCGATCCCGACACGCGCTTCCTCTATCTCGTGCAGGACGCCGGCAGGGCCATCCGCTACGGGGTGGGCGTCGGGCGCCAAGGCTTTGCCTGGTCCGGCGTGGCCACGATCAAGAGCAAGCAGGAATGGCCCGATTGGTATCCCCCGGCCGAGATGATCGCGCGCCAGCCCGAGCTGCAGGGCAAGATGTCGGCGCTGCAAAGCGGCCTTGGCATGTCGGGCGGTCCCGGCAATCCGCTCGGCGCGCGCGCCATGTATCTCTGGCAGGGAAACAAGGATACGCTGTTTCGCATCCATGGCACGGTAGAGCCTTGGACCATCGGGAAGCGGGTCTCTTCGGGCTGCATCCGCATGATCAACCAGGACGCGATCGACCTCTATGATCGCGTGCCCCTGGAGACACAGGTCGTCGTGCTCGGCGGCGGCGCGGGCCAGATCGCCGCGCGACGACCGCGGCGCGCCTCAGGGCCGCAGGAGCCGGCAGACGATCCCTCGTTGCAGGCGCCCGGCAGCTACGGCAATGGCGGCGCCTATGACCCCTATCGGGGAACCTTCGGGGGCGATCCCTACCGCCCGCGATCGACCGATCCTTACGGACGGGGCCGCGTCACCGACCCCTACGCGCTACAAGGCGACATATATTCGAGGCCTTACCCTCGCGGCCGCCGCTATGATCCCTATGGCGGGGGCTATCGCATTCTCCCCGACGATTGAGGCCACGCGCCGGGCTCGCCTCTCGCCCTGGCGCAAGTGAACTTGTCCGAAAGGCATGCGCTATTTGAACAGATATGAGAGGCCGAATCCGACGCTCGGTTGCGCGCGGCGTTCGATCACCGGGCTGCGCGCGACATTCGACACGAGGTAGCTCATTCCCGCGCGCCCGACCACAGCCAGATTGGGCGCGAAACGGAAGAGCGCATCCACGGTCGTGCCGACCGATTCGACGCCTGAGCGCGCATTGAAGACCGGCTTGCCGGTGGTCAGGCTCTGGGATTCGGAGACGCCGTACCAGCTCTGCATATAGCTGTGATCGGCAAGGACGGCGGTGACCGCGGGCAGCACCACGAATTGGTTGTTCACCGGCAGCGCCGTTCCGATCTTGGTTTCCAAGGTGGAACCGTAGCTGCCCGAGAAGTCATGGACGACGGCACCCTTCAGATCGAGCCAGCCGACATCGTAATCGGCGAGAAAGCGGGCCTGCGGGGCTTCGGCGATGTTGCCGAGGCCCAAGAGCTTCGGGCTATTGGATTGGTCACGCCCGAGCCTGAAAAATGCCGAAGGCCCGAGCGACAATTTGCCGTCATTGTAGAGGTAGACGCCCGCCCCGTCCTCCATATTGACGAAGTAGCGATTCTTGTAGGTAAAATCGATGTCCGGAAGGGGAAAGGTTTGCATGCCGTTGCCGCCCGGATAGGTGGGCTCGACGAGGACGCCTGCGCCGATGCGATTGGTGGTCGACATCAGCTTCGCGAATTGCTCGGGAGTGACGTCAGCAGTGAAGCTGTCGGGGCTGATATTCTGCGCAAGGGCGAACCCAGCTGCGAGGCAAAGCGCGCATAGGGACAAAAATTGCAGCAATCGCCTCGCCATCATCGGACCTGCTCACACCCTGGTCGATCGAGCGAGCGCCGACAATGGCTCGCTCGTGTCCCTATACCCTTAACGCAGGATCCCGAAAAGCTTGCCCTCGCGAAAGCGGGGGGTGATCGTACTTTTCCGACCACACCTCTTTAACTTCGTGGATCGGCTTACCGGCGAACGGAAGTCGTCCGTCGGAATCGATCGCCTCGCCTCGCAAAGCGTTCAATGCCCGCTTCCGGCCGGCGCTCCAAGCCGCGGGCGCCTCACCAATGGCAGGAAAACCAGGATGCCGACGAACAATACGGTCAACGCGAAGAAGACATCCGAGAGCGACATCACCAGCGCCTCACGCCGCACCAGCGCGGCGAGGCGAGCGAGCGCCGCCGAAGCCGCATCCGAACCGCGCGGCGCCATGGCGGCCGTCAGGTTCGACAAGGTCTCCTCGACCTTGAAATGCCCCCACGCCACCATCTCCTGCCGCCGCGCGAGGTGCAGGTCCATGCGCTTGTCCAACAGCGTGTTGATGCCTGCGAGCCCGAAGGCGCCACCGAGATTGCGGGTCAGGTTGAAGAGCCCCGACGCGGTCCTGATGCGCTCCGGCGACAGGGTCGCGAGCGACATATTGGTGATCGGCACCATGGAGAACATCATGCCGGCGCCGCGCAGAATCTGCGGCAGCAGCAACTCGTAGAAGTCCCAGTCCTTGGTAACGTCGGAAGCGAGATAAGTGCCGAGCCCGAAGACCGAGAACCCGAAGCCGAGAAGTGTTCTCGGATCGACCCTGGTCATCAGCCGCCCGACGAGCGGCGCGCAGAGGAACATCGTGAGCCCGCTCACGAACATGGTCTTGCCGATCATCAGCGCGTCGTAGTTGCGCACCCGCGCCAGATAGACCGGGTAGATATAGGTAAGACCGTAAAGACCGACGCCGAGCGCGAAGGAGAGCACGCAACCCGTCGAGAAATTGCGGTTGGTGAAGGCGCGCAAATCGACGATCGGTTGTATTGCGACAGCCGCGCGCCAGAAGAAGAGCACGCCGCCGACGAGCGACAGCACGCCGCAGGTGAATACGGCTTGGTCCTGGAACCAGTCATGGTTCGGCCCTTCCTCGAGCACGTATTCGAGATCGCCGAGAAACAGCGCGAGGCCGATGAGGCCTGTCCAATCGAACCGATCGAGCAGCTTGAGCTGCGGCTTGTCGAAATCGATCAGGTAGAAAGTCGCGATCGTCACCAAGCAGCCCGGCACGACATTGACCAGGAACAGCCAGTGCCAGGAGAACTGGGCCGTCAGATAGCCCCCGACCGTCGGACCGATGGTCGGAGCGAGCGTTGCCACGAGTCCGATGAGCGGGGAAACGATCGGCTGCTTCTCCTTCGGGAACACGGTGAAGGCAGCCGCGAACACCGAAGGGATCATGCCGCCGCCGATGAAGCCTTGCAGCGCCCTCCAGACGATCATCTCGTCGATCGAATTCGAGGATGCGCACATGATGCTCGCCAGCGTGAAGCCGGCGGCCGAGGCGGCGAACAGATAGCGCGTCGAGAACACCCGCGCCAGCAGGCCCGATAGCGGGATCATGACGACCTCGGCGATCAGATAGGAGGTCTGCACCCAGGGGATCTCATCGGCGCTCGCCGAAAGCCCGGCCTGGATCTCGGCAAGCGATGCCGAGACGATCTGGATGTCGAGGATCGCCATGAACATGCCGAAGACCATGGCGATGAAGGCGAAGACGCGTCTTGCGGTCAGGGGCGGCGCTGACGGCATGGGAGCAAGCATGGCTCGCGGCGGCAGCGAGCGGGCCTGCGCCGGCAATGCGTCCCTGCTCAGCGGAGCAGCAATCGCCATGCTCGTTCCTCGCGCCGTGCCTGCAAGCCGCCGGACATCAACGCAGCGGGGAGGCGAGCTTGCCGGCCTCGCCGGAAGCGCTCGGCTCCGATGCGTTGGCCTCTGAAGCGTTGGCCTCCGAAGCGTTGACCTCCGAAGCGTTGACCTCCGACGCGTTGGACTTGGCGGCGGCCACCGAATCGAGCATCCGCTGCGCCGCGCTCCTGGCGCGCCCGATGAGGAGCGCGAAACGCCTCGGCAGATCCTCGCCCGCCACATGGGAGCCGGGCTCGCGCGTATTGATTCCGACGACCACCGACATGCCGGGGCGCAGAATGCCCTCACGAACGATCTCGGCCGGCAAGGCGATGCGGACCGTCAGGCGCTGCACGATCTTGGTGAAGTTGCCGGTCGCATTTTCCGGCGGCAGCAGCGAGAACAAAGAGCCAGACGCCGGCGACAGGCTCTCGACACGGCCGGTGATGACGCGATCGCCGAAGGCATCGACCCGCACATCGACGGGCTGCCCGGGCTTCACGCCTGCGAGCTGGGTCTCCTTGAGATTGGCCTCGACGCGTGCCGTGTCGAGCGGCACCAGCGCCAAGACTCTCGTGCCCGCCTGCACATATTGCCCGACCTCGACCGCGCGGTTGCCGACGACGCCGTCGAACGGGGCACGGATCTTCGTGAAATCGAGGTCGCGCCTGGCCCGATCGAGCACGGTGACAAGCTCGGCTCGGCTGCGCACGGCCTCGACTTTTTGGGCCTTCAGGACATCGAGCATGGCATTGGCCTGATCGAGCCCGCTACGCGCCGCAGCGATACCGGCGACCGCCTTGTCGCGGTCGGCGCGCGCCTGATCGAGCGCGGCCTTGGTGCCGAAATCATTGGCGGCTAGCTTCTGGGCGCGATCGAAAGCGGCCTGCGCGCGGACCAGCTCGGCTTGGGCGGTCGCAAGCTGAGCCTTGGCCTGGTCGATCGCGGCGGCCTGGGCGTCGACTTGCCTGGCGATGCGGGCAATTGTCGCGTCCTGCGTCTCCAGGCGGTTCGCCGCGGCATCAACGGCGAGCTTGTAGTCGCCGTCGTCGATGCTAACGAGCAGAGTTCCGGCTCGAACGAACTCATTGTCGGTGACGCTCACCGCGCTGACAAGCCCCGGCACCTTGGCCGCCAAGATCGACATGTCGGCTGCGATATAGGCATCGTCCGTCGACACGATGAAGCGGCCGGCGGTCCACCAGGCGAAACCGTAATAGCCGCCGAGGCTCAAAGCCGCGAGCACCAAGGCGGTGAGGACCAGACGCCGGCGCGAGCGGCGCGGCGGCATGACTTCGCCCGTGATCACGCGCGGCCCTGAGAGGTGGCGCTCGCCCTGCGGAGACGGATTGTGACTGGTTGCGACCGCAAGGCCCTTGGCAGCGGTTGCGAGATCCTGGGCGGTCTCCGCAAGCTTCTGGGCCGGCGTCGCGAGACTGTCCGCCAAGGCGGCCTGACCGGCCCCTGCCGGCCCGGTCGCGATCGCCCTTTCGAGCCTCGCAGCGACTTGCGCCGATGACCGCGGTGCGGCCTTCACGGCATCCTGGCTCGCGGGCTCGTTGATGCTCGGCTCGCCGATTGCTGGCTCCACGCCCTGCCCGGTACCCGGCGCTCTCGCGCTCGGATCCGCCCCGGCAGCGGCCGGCACCGGTTCTCCGGTCGGTCGGGCATCGGCCTTGCCGAACCCCACGCCCGCCCGAGGCAATTCCTTGTGGGCCCCATTGGGTGGCAATTCATCCGACATTTGGGCTTCCACAGATCGCGAAGTCCCGGCTGCGCGTCGCTTTCGCCGAGATGAACTCAAAATGACCGAACGGTTCGGTCAACGGCCATTGACATAGCGCAGTGCTTGCAGCATATCAAGACCGAACTGAACGGTTCGGTCAATAATTTAT
>JBIOEK010000036.1:0-14181 GCA_044445925.1 Hyphomicrobiales bacterium | reverse complement strand
TCGTGTCAAGCCACAAGAGGCCGTAGCAAGGAGCTCTTCTGAACTACCGGCAGGCTCTCCGCCCATGCGTCGAGGCCCCAGACATGCCCTGCGCGCTTGGCCACGAGATAGACCAGCAATGTCGCATACACGATGTGATAATCGACAATGAGGTTGTTGGTGTTCTCGATGTAGGGCCAATCCATGTGCGCGGTCCAGTACAGCATCAACAAGGCGATGCCGCAGGACGCGCTCACACGCACCATGAAGCCGACCAGCAAGGATAATCCGATGAGAAGATGCCCGTAGCTCACCAAGAACGTCAGAATGGGATCGAGCGAGGGCGCCGCGAGCACGGCATAAACGTCGTGAAATGTCTTGGTCTGCCTGAGGAACCCCGCGGCGCTGAACTTTGGATTGAATACCTGATGCGATGCCGAATATAGGAACGTCCACGCCATCAGGAGGCGAAACGCAAGAATGAACTTGCCGTCGGATCTATCTTCTCGCATTTGTCGCTTCCTTGCATCGGGCGGAATATTGTTACCCCGTGCTTCATAATCCCTCGTTTTGCGACCTTTTTGATCTGGCGCAAACGGCTTCGTTCGGCCTCGCTGACGCCACCTCTCCGGTCGCAAAGCCGGCCCGGCAGGATCATACCGACAGGCGAGCGCCCGCCGCGCGCGCCCTTTCCGATCGGCCAGTCCCCGTAAACGATCGGGTCCCGAACGGTATTGCCGCGGTGCAAATTGATGCGCGGCGCGGCAGCCGCTGCCACGCCTGGGCTCGCTGCATTTCGCCTGCGTATGCAGCGGCGTTGCACTGCGACACCGAGCGGGACAGCGGCCGAGCATCGCGAACCACGCGCCACGCGCCTGCGATCGCGAGCCTACGCCGTGCTGCCCGCGTCGACCGTGAGCACCGTGCCGGTGATGTTGCGGGCTCCCTCGCCCATCAGGAACTCGACCGCGCTCGCGACGTCCTGCGGCTCCGGCAGACGGCGCAGCGCGCTGCGGCCCGCGACCTTCAGGCGCTCATCGTCGCCGAGGCCGCTCGTCATCTGCGTATCCATGAAGCCCGGAGCGACCGCGTTGACGTTGATGCCGAGCCGTCCGACCTCGCGGGCGAGCGAGCGCGTGAAGCCGAGCATCGAGGCCTTGGTCGCGCCATAGACCGCAAGGCCGCTGAAGCCGGTGAAGCCGATGACCGAGGAGATGTTGACGATGCGCCCCCTGCCCTGCGCCATCATCGAGCGCACGGCATATTTGGTCAGGATGATCGGGGACAGGGTGTTCAGGCGCAGAAGGCTCTCGATCTGCGAGTTATGCATGGTCGCCAAGAGGCCGCTGGTGCCGAGCGCCGCATTGTTGACGAGCCCGTAGAGCGCGCCGAATTCCCTGCGCAGCCCCTTGACGAGATCGGGGATCGCCTTGGTGTCGCCGAGATCGAAGGGGACGAAATGCAGCGATCCCGCCTGGCCTTCTGCGGGCTTGCCTTCCGCGGCCTTGCCGATCGCCGCCTTGAGCTCCTCGCCCTCGTGGCGCGCGATGGCGAGCACCCGGTAGCCGGCTGAAGCCAGCCTCGAGGCGACCGCGAGGCCGATGCCGCGGCTGCCGCCGGTGACGGCGACGTTAAGCATTGGAACGCACCAGCTTGCCGGCGGGCGTCACGTCGAGCGAGGCGACGAAGCGGATGGAAGCCGGCACCTTGTAGGGCGGCAGCGAGGCGCGGCAAGCCCGCAAGATGTCGTTCTTGACTTCGCGCTCGCCCTGAGCCGCGCCGGCCGCCGCAGCCTCTTGCTTCAGCACGATGTCGGCCACGATGATGGCGCCCGTGATGGGGTTGGCCCTTCCCTTGACGAGCGACATCCTCACGCTTTCATGGCGGTTGATGATTGCCTCGACCTCCTCGGGATGCACCTTCAGCCCGCCGATATTGATGATGCCGCCCCGCCGGCCGACGAAATAATAGCGATCGCCGCGAAGCTCCAGCATATCCCCCGTGTCGACGAAGCCGTCCGCGGCAGCCACAGACGCCCCGCTATCGCCGACATAGAGGCTCGCGGTGCGCGCGGAGCGAATGCGCAGCGACCCGTCCTCGACCTTCATCTGCACATCCGCGTCGGCGCGCATCAGGCTTGCCGGAAAGCCCTCGAGCCCGTCGGTGACCTCGAAGCCCACTCCCGCCTCCGTCGACGCATAGGCATGGCCGATCGAGGCCTGCGGATAGGCGCGCCGCAAATTGTCGAGGACCGACTGATCCGCGATCTCCCCCGAGAGCCGCACATATTCGGGCGCGATCGTGCCGCATGCCGGGCTCATCAGCGCGCGGCGCCAATGGGAGGGCGTGCCCGAGAGATGCGTCACGCCATGCCTTGCGAGGCGGCGCAGATGCTCGGCGACCGGCTCGCCGGCGCTCGAAAGCACCAGGGATCCCGTTCCCAATACGGCGCGCAGGAAGATCTGCAGCCCGCCATAGCGGCGAATATCGTAGAAGGTGCCCCAGACGAGCGGCCGGCTGCGCGGCGGGCCGGCCTTGATGGCGCCGCTCAAGCCCTCGAGGCTGTGCAGCACCATCTTCGGAACGCCCGTGGTTCCCGACGTCAGGAGCACCCATTCGCTGGCGCTTGCCGGCGCCAAGCTGACGCTGCGCGGATCGCGCGGCAAGGCGCAACGCACGACCGGCAAGCCCAGCCCGTCGAAGGCGCTCGTGCCGGGATCGGCCACGATGGCGTCGATGCCGGCATCGGCGACGATGGATGGCAGATAGTCATGGGGCAGATCGGCCGGACAGATCGTCATCCGCCGCGCCGAGCCGTCGAGCTCGATCAGGGCGAGCGCCGCCGCGAGCTGGCCGCTCGTCGCGACGAGGATCGAGCGGCCGGCGAGGCTCTCGCCTCCGCCACGCAGGGACGAGCCTCGAAGAAGGTCGGCGAGCGCGACCTCGGCATCGCAGTCGATCAGCTTGCGGCCCGAGAGCTCGCTCGCGTCCCGCAGCGCATCGCGAAGCGAGCCTGGCCTATTTCGGGGCATCTTCGTAAAATTTGACGAAGTCCGCGAAAGTCACCGGGAAGTAAACGTCGTCCGCCGCGGTGAACGGATCCACGCCCAGCTTGTCCTCGAGCCTCGCCACCAGGATCGCGAAGCACAGGGAATCGAGGCCGGACTCCAGAAGGACGAGATCGTCGCTCAAGGGCGCGACAAGCTTTCCCTGCTCGGATGCGACTTCATTGATCTCGCAAATTATCGTGGATTTAACTGACATGCGCTAAGCGACCCAAAATGATCCAATGCAAATGATGCGATGCAAGCGATGCGCCAGGCGACGCCATCTGACGGGGCCTCAGATATCTCGTTCCGAACCCGCCAAGCAAGTTCCGGGTCTTGTATGGTGAATGTCATTGCCAAAGCCGAACAGGTGAGAATTCGCTGCCGCCAGATCGCCCGCTCCGATATCGGCGCGATCGTCGATCTCCTGGCCAAGGGCTTTCCGGAGCGCGGGCCGCAATACTGGGCACGCGGCCTCGAGCGCCAGGGCGCCCGACGGCTCCCGCCCGGCTATCCGGCCTATGGCTATCTCCTGGAGAATGCCGGCGTGCCGGTCGGCGTCGTGCTGTTGCTGTTCGCCGCCGTCGAGGCCGACGGCAAGACGACGACGCGCTGCAACATTTCGAGCTGGTATGTGGAGCCGGCCTTCAGAAGCCATGCCTCGCAGCTGATCGCCATGGCCCTCAAGCATAAGGAGGTCACCTATATCAATGTTTCTCCGGCACGGCACACTTGGTCGACGGTGGAGGCGCAAGGCTTCAGAAGCTACAGCGGCGGCCAGTTCCTGGCGGTCGCGGCGCTCTCCCTCTCCGTGGCCGGCGCGAAGCTCAGCGAGATCGAAGCCGGCGCCTCCCCGCAAGCCTATGCGTCGATCCCGGAGGCCGAGCTCCTCGTCGCGCATGCGGGCTATGGCTGCCTCAGTCTTCTCTGCACGGCGCAAGGCCAGACCTACCCCTTCGTCTTCTTGCCGTTCACGCCGAGAAGAGGGCTTTTGCGCCTTCCCTGCGCCCAGCTCGTCTATTGCCGCGACATTGGAGATTTCGTGCGTTTCTCAGGGGTTTTGGGCCGCTTCCTGCTCAGGCGCGGCGCCTTGTTCGTGGCGCTCGACGCGAATGGGCCGATCAAGGGACTGATCGGCGCCTACCGCGAAAGCTGGGGGCGCAAATACTTCAAGGGGCCGCAAGCGCCGCGGCTCGGCGACCTCGCCTTCACCGAGCTCGTCCTGTTCGGTCCATGACCCGCGAGGATCGAGCGATGCCGATGGACAAGCGCGCCAGGAGGTTCCTCGACATGCTGGCCGCGGCCGGGCCCCGGGACGGGGGGCAGGAATCGATCGCCGAGCGGCGCAGCGGCTACCGGAGCCTGATGCGGCTTTCGGGCGTCCAGGCGGTCGCTTGCGACATCGAGGACCGGACCATAAAGGGACAGGAAGCCGAGCTCGCGGCCAGGATCTATTCGCCCGCCGGCTCTCGCGGCAGGCGCTTGCCGGGGCTCGTCTATTTTCACGGAGGCGGGCTGGTCGCGGGCAGCCTCGATGGCTATCGCAGCTTGTGCGCGGCGCTCGCCGACAAGATCGGCTGCCGCCTGGTGGCGGTCGATTACCGCCTGGCGCCCGAGCACAAATTCCCGGCCGCGGTCATCGACAGCTATGCGGCGCTGCGCTGGGTCGCCGAACGGGCCAAGGAGCTCGATATCGACAGGGACCGGATCGCGGTCGGCGGCGATTCGGCCGGCGGCACATTGGCGGCCGTGATGTGCCAGATGGCGAAGCAGGAAAAGGGCCCGGGCCTCGCCTTGCAGCTCCTCCTCTGCCCGGTGCTCGATAGCGATCCGGGAACGCAGTCGCGACGCATCTTTGCGCAAGGCCATCTCCTCGACCGGGCGACCTTGCGGGGAGACCTCGCCCATTATGCCTCGGAGAGCTTCGACCCGGCCGATGCACGCGTATCGCCGCTGCGCGCGGCTACTCTCGAAGGATTGCCCAAAGCCTATATCCACACCGCCGAATTCGATCCCTTGCGCGATGAAGGGAAAGCCTATGCGGAGAGGCTAGCGCTCGCCTGCGTCGAGGTGAGCCATACCTGCCATGAGGGGATGATCCATCATTTCTACGGCATGGCGAGCCTCATTCCCTATGCGAATGAGGCGTTGACGCTGATCGGCGCCGAAATCAGATCGGCGCTCGCCTGAACGTCCGGCAGCAATTTCGCACGTCAGGCGGAGGTAGGGCCGGCTAATTTCCGCGATCCGGGCCGATTCTGCCCCCCGATCGATGTCCAGGTTTGCGCGCCATCTTCCTGCGAAGACGAAAGAGATAGAGGCATGTCGTCAAGCACCCACCGACGGCCAGGCCCCACCACATGCCGTTGACCGGCGCGGCTGCCAGCCTCGCCAGCAGGATCCCCGCGGGCATGCCGACGATCCATGACCCGAAGATCGCGATCAGCAGAGGACCTTTCGCGTCGCGAAGGCCGCTGAGCGCGCCGCCCGCAGCCGACTGCACGCCTTCCAGAAACTGCAGGCAGGCGGCGACCGGCAACAGCGCCGCGGCAGCCAGAACGCCGGCCGGATCGGTGTCGCCGAGCACCCAGCGCGCCACGCTCAGCCGCTCCGCTATCAGGGCCCCTGCCACGACCAGGCTGACGCCGGCCGCGAGTTGGATCGCGATCCACCCCGCATGCCTGGCGCGGTCCGGCGCCGAGGCCCCGATGGCGTAGCTGACGCGCATATTCGCGGCGTCGCTGAAGCCGAAGGAGAACACGCCGGTCAACTCGACGACGCGTGCCGCAACCGCATGTGCGGCGACCGCGGCGGCGCCGAATGGAGCAATCACAAAGGCAGCACAAGGCAGCACGCCTTCCCGCAACAGGATGCGACATGCGAACGGGATGCCTAAGCGGATGATCGCGCCATAGCGATTGCGGTCGAGGACGAAGGGACGGCGGAACACGCTGCCAAAAGGTCCTTGAGGCGAGGCTTGCAGGACCACGGCAAGCAGCGCCAGCGCGGCGAACGCTGTCAAAGCATAGGCAACACCGGCGCCAAATGCTCCAAACGCCGGAAGGCCAAGACCGCCGAAGACGAGCAGCCAGGTCAGCCCGGCATGCACGGGAACCGAGGCCAGCATGATCACGGTCGTTATCCTGACCCGCCCGGTGGCGATGGCAAGGCAGCGGACCGCAACATAGGACACCCAGGCCGGCAATCCCCAGGCCGCACCGGCGAGGTAGGCGGCGGCGCTGTCGGCCTCCACGCCAGCCCCGATGGCGGAGCCCGCGAGGCTCCGGCACGCCAGCAGGATCAACATGCCGGGCACGGAGAAGCTCAGGCCGACCCAAAAAGCCTGCTGCCCGCTCAAGCGTAGATCTTCCATGTCACCACGGCCATAGGCGCCGGCGACGATCGGAGTCACCGCCGTCACGACCCCCAAGGCGAAGAGGAACAACAGGAGGTAGATGCTGAGTGCCAATGTCACCCCCGCCAGTTGTTCGACCCCCAATCTCGCGACGATCAGCGTCTCCACCGCTGAAATCGAGAACTGGGCGAACATCGTGGCGCTCACGGCCACGGAAATACCGCTCAGGGCGCGCGCCTCGCGCATCCAGGACATGCTGATTTGACGCATTTGTTTCTCGCGGATCTGGCCCTGCCACGCCGGAAGCGCGCAGGCCGCTGTGCCGAAGGCTGGAGACGTTCACCAGATAGCATCAGCCATCCGCGTGATGCGTCGGTCAGGGCAGGTCCGAGAGTTCAGGACGCCTAGAGCGTCAGGTGCTTCTTGAAACCAGCCCTACGACGTGCTGTCGCAGGGCTTGCCAGGGGGCACGCGGTTGACGCTTCTTATACTTGCTCACGCAGCCCTCCCTGGCTCGAGGTTGTAGCGGCAGGACCGTAGCGGCGATGCGGACAGGTCACAAGCCTCTGTCCCGGATCGCATCACCTTAAGTACGAGACCTCCCCGTCATGCCTTGGAGGGCTTCGACCCGACGGATGAGCCAATCGGTCTTGCTCCTTGGCGGTTCGTCCTACAGACGCAGCTTGCCGGCCCGTATGCGCTCGTAGAGATCGGCGTCGAGCCTCGCATAGGCGCGCAAGGCCGGATCGTCGAAATAGAGGGCATCGGCGATGAGCGAGGGGTCGAATGCCTCGCGCGCCAGGTTGGTCTTCTTCTGCTTGAAGGTCTCGGTGATCTCGAGCCCCTCCTTGATGCGCAGGAAGACGGGGCGCGCATAGCCGGGCAGAAGCTCGGCGAGATGGGCGTGCAGCCGCGCCGGATCGAAGCATCGATCGATCACCAGGGCCGCCATTCCGGCGCGTCCTTCGGAGCCCTCGACCGCGACGCCGTAGACGCTCGCCTCGACCACGCCCGGGCAGGACGAGATCGCCTCCGCGACCTCGAGCGTCGCGACATTCTCGCCCTTCCAGCGGAAGGTGTCGCCGACGCGATCGACGAAGTAGAAGAAGCCCTTCTCATCGAGCCGCATCAGATCGCCGGTGCGGTACCAGGCATCGCCCTCGGCGAAGACGTCGCGCAGGATCTTCTTCTCGCTTTCAGCCCTGTCCGTATAGCCCTCGAAGCGAGCCGCCTCCTTCGACGCGTCGCCGGAAATCCTGCCGATCGCCTCGCCCACCTCGTTGCGGGCGCAGCGCAGGCAGAGCCCCTGCGCGTCGCGGGCGGGCTCGCCCGCCTCGCTGTCGAACTTGACGATTGCGGCGGGGAAGCGATGCGCCAGGAAAGAGGGAATGCGGCCGATCGCGCCCGGCTTGCCTTCGAGGTTATAGAGCGAGAAATTGCCTTCGGTCGCCGCATAGAACTCCAGAATCTGGGGAATCGCGAAGCGATCCTTGAACTCGTTCCACACATCGAGGCGCAGGCCGTTGCCGCAGCACAGCCTGAGACGGTGCCGCGTTTCGCCGTCTCTCGCCTGCGACTTCAGGAGATAGCGGCAGAGCTCGCCGATATATTGGAACAGCGTGCAGTCGAAGCGCACCACATCGTCCCAGAAGCGCTCGGCGGAGAACTTCTCGGCGATCGCGACGGATCCGCCGCTGACGAGCAGGCTTCCTGTCGCCACCACGCCCCCGATGCTGTGGTACATGGGCAGGCAATCATACATACGGTCGCTGGCGAGCGTGCCCATCATGCCGGCGAACCAATAGCTCCACCTCATCACGCGATCGTGACTGACATTGGCGGCCTTCGGCAGGCCGGTCGTCCCGGAGGTGTAGATGCACAGCGCGCGATCGCAGAGCGTCACCGGCCGGCGCTCGAGATCCGCGAGCGGCTCAGGCGAGTATCCCTCGATCTCGAGGTCGATGCGGGCGCGCTCCGGCCCCGGCGCGCCCGGTGCACCGCTCTCGCCGTGCAGCCAAGGCCGCGGATGCGCCTTCAGATAGGGGACCGCTCCTTCGAAACCATCGGCGAGCTCGGCCGCGACGATGATATGCTTAGGCTCGACGATCGAGACGCAATGGGCGAGCGAGGCGCCGCGGAGATTCGTGTTCAAGAGCGCCACCACGCCGCCCACCTGCGTGATGCCGAGCCAGATCGCCATATATTCGGGACGGTTCGGCATCATCAGACAGACCGTCTCGCCGGCCCCCAAGCCATGTGCCAAGGCCCAGCGCGCATAGCGGTTCGCCCGTTCGGCGAGGCCGCGGAAGCTGAAGGATTCGCGGTCGGAAACGAGGGCGGGCGCTTCCCCGAAGAGGCTCGCCTGCTCATTGATCACCAGCGGCAGGGTCCGCTGGGGCTGGTCGGCGAGTTTTGACGTCAATTCGAGCGCCCGCAACCAGCCCTTGAGCGCCGTCTGGCTTCCCTGAGCCGGCGCGCCTGCGCCGTCGCCTTCTTTCGAGCTCATGGATGCCATTTGCCCCATCTAGCCGATCGCCGCGCTGCGAGAAAGGCGGCGCGGAGCTCCCCTCCTCCCCGCTTCCCCGACCTCGTCTTCAGCCTTGTCCTTCAGTCCTTGGCCCGCCCCTTGCGGGAAACGGCTCGATGGATAAGGCCATGTTTCATTTTGGAACGAGAAGCGATATCGGGGAAGCTTTGCATGATCGCTTCGAACCCCGCGGCGCCGTCTTGGGTCTCGATGAACCGAGACTTGGGTGCCGGGCCGGCGGGCTCGGACCGATTGGGGAGTGCGGCATGCTTCCTTGGCGGAACGTTCGAGCCTTACCGGCTCTTGCGGCAAAGCGACTTGTGTAGGTAAGAAGATGCGCAGCGAGACCATAGCCTTGCATGGCGGCTACGAGGTCGACCCCACGACCAAGTCCTGCGCGGTGCCGATCTATCAGACGGTCGCCTATGAATTCGACAGCGCCGACCACGGAGCCGCCCTGTTCAATCTCGAGGTCGAGGGGTATCGCTACGGCCGCATCAGCAATCCGACGAGCGCCGTGCTCGAGCGGCGCGTCGCTGAATTGGAAGGGGGCGTCGGAGCCCTCGCGGTCAGCACGGGCCAGGCGGCGCTGCATTTTTCGGTGGTGAACCTCGCCGATCACGGCGGCAACATCATCTCGGTGCCGCAGCTCTACGGAACCACGCATACGCTGTTCGCCCATATCCTGCCGAGGCAGGGCATCGAGACCCGCTTTGCCGCCTCCGACCAGCCCGAGGCGATCGAACCCTTGATCGACGACCGGACGCGGGCCGTGTTCTGCGAGAGCATCGGCAACCCGGCCGGCAATATCTGCGACATCGAGGCGCTGGCCGAGACGGCGCACCGCCATGGCGTCCCGCTGATCGTCGACAACACGGTCGCAACGCCGATCCTGCTCCGCCCCATGGATTACGGGGCCGATATCGTGGTGCATTCCCTGACCAAGTTCATGGGAGGGCACGGCACGACGCTCGGCGGCGCGGTGGTCGATAGCGGCCGCTTTCCATGGGCAAAAAATGCGCGCCGCTTCCCGATGTTCAACGAGCCGGATCATTCCTATCACGGCCTCGTCTATGCGGAGCGTTTCGGGCCGAGCGCTTATATCGAGCGCTGCCGCAGCGTCTATCAGCGCACCATGGGGTCCGTGCTCTCCCCGCTCAGCGCCTTCCTGCTGCTGCAAGGCATCGAGACCGTGGCGCTGCGGGTGGAACGCCATGTCGAGAACGCCCGCAAGGTCGCGGAATTCCTGCGCGACGACGAGAGGGTCGAATGGGTCAATTATGTCGGCTTCCCCGACAACCCCTATAACGGGCTCGCCAAGCTCTATTTGAACGGCCGCGCCTCCTCCCTGCTCACCTTCGGGGTCAAGGGCGGCCTCGAGGAGGGCAAGAGCTTCTACGACGCGCTCAAGCTGATCAAGCGCCTCGTCAATATCGGCGATGCCAAGTCGCTCGCCTGCCATCCGGCCTCGACCACGCATCGGCAAATGCCGGCCGAGGAGCAGAGGAAGGCGGGCGTCAAGCCGGAGATGATCCGGCTGAGCATCGGCATCGAGCATATCTCCGACATCGTCGAGGATCTCGACCAGGCTCTCGACGCCGTGAGCTCCCGCGAGGCCATCACGCTGGTGGCCGAGTAACGGTTCACACGAGCCATAGGAGAAGTCCGCTGCCTATTGTCCTTGGCGCGAGCCGGCCGGATGACGGCTTTCCGACAGAGGCTGGGTATGTCGATGCCTCCCGCAGGGACGCGGGCGGCACGCGGGCGGCCGGCTGCATCGAGGTCGGCCTCATAAACAACATGCCGGACGCCGCGCTCGAGGCGACCGAGCGCCAGTTCATCGAGGTGCTCCGCGCCGCGGCCGGCAAGCGGCTGGTGCGCCTGCATCGCTTCTCGCTGCCGCAAGTCCCGCGCGGCGAGGCCGCGAGCTCGTATCTGCGCGAAGCCTATGCGCCGATCGGCAAGCTGGCGGGAGCCCGGCTCGACGCGCTCATCGTCACCGGCACCGAGCCGCGGGCAGCCTCGCTCGACCGCGAGCCTTATTGGGACGGGCTCGCCGAGGTCGTCGACTGGGCCGAGCACAACACCATCTCGACGATCTGGTCCTGCCTCGCGGCGCATGCGGCCGTGCTGCATCTCGACGGCGTGCAGCGCCATGAGCTCAAGGAAAAGCGCTTCGGCGTTTTCGCCTGCGAGGGCGTCTCGCAAGATCCGCTCCTGGCGGGCGCGCCCTCCCCGTTCTTCATCCCGCATGCCCGCTGCAACGATTTGCGCGAAAGCGACCTCGTCGCCCATGGCTACCGCATCCTCACGCGCTCGCCCGAGGCCGGCGTCGACATGTTCATGAAGCAATGGCGGAGCCTGTTCGTCTTCTTCCAAGGCCATCCGGAATACGACCTCGATTCGCTGGCGCGCGAATACCGCAGGGATATGGGCCGCTTCCTGCGTGGCGAAAGCCCCTCCTGCCCTCCCCTGCCGCGGGGCTATTTCGAGCCTTCCGGCGAGCGATCCCTCGAGGCCTTCACGGCACGCGCCCGCAGCGACCGGCATCCCGACCTGCTGGCGAGTTTTCCCGAAGATCTGCGCGTGAGAGAAGCCCTTGCCGAAGCCTGGCGGGCGCCGGCAATCTCGATGTTCCGCAATTGGCTATCCTATCTGGCCGAGCGCAAGGCCTGAGGAGCACCGATGCGCGATGCCAGGCACCAACACGGACCGAGCGTGGACCCGCGGCCGCGACCCATTTAGGGTAGGCCGCAATGCTGATTTACCAGACGCTGCTCTATCTGCCGGCCCAGCTTCTCGGGCCCGCATTCCAGCTACTGGCCGCGGTCGCCTGGACGCATTTTCTGTCGCCGTCGGAATATGGCGTGCTGTCGCTCGTCATCGTGGCCCAGGAGCTCATCTTCTATCTGTGCCTCTATTGGTGGTCCCATTACGCGATACGCTATTACAGCGCCCATCAGCGGGACGGTTCGACGGCAAGGTATCAGCCGACCGAAAACTCCGTGCTGCTCGCCAATGTGGCCTTGCAGACGCTTGCCGCCTGCATCGCGCTCGCGCTCAGCGACGCCGCCTACGATGTCGCTCTCCTGAGCGCAACCGTGATCTTCACGGTGACGCGTTCGATCACCGCCCATCTTGCCGAACGCGCGCGCGCTACCGGCCGCATCGCGGCCTATACGCTCGCCCAGACCGCGGGACCGGTGCTCGGCTGCCTGATCGGCTTTGGCGCCATCATGGAGGGCGAGGCGAATGCGACGGCCGTGCTCGCGGGCTTCGCGCTGGCTCAGACGCTGGTCTTGCCGCTGCTGTGGCGCATGCTGGGCCTGGGAACCGCGTTCGGCCTCGATCGGCGCATCCTCGCGATCGCCATTCGCTACGGCTCGCCGCTGCTCGGTGCGGCAGTCGTTGCGTGGCTGAGCGTCAACGGCCTGCGCGTCATCGTCGATAAATTCGAGGGGGCGGCGGCTGTCGGGCTGGTCTCGGTCGGCTGGAGCCTCGGCCAGCGCGCCACGAGCGTCGCCGCGATGCTGGTCACCGCAGCCGCCTATCCGCTCGCGGTGAGTCGCGCCGTCACCCATTCCCGGGAAGCTGCGCTGGCGCAACTTTCGCAATCCGGAGCTCTGCTCATGGGTGCCATCGCGCCGGTCGCGGTCGGCATGCTGATCGTCAATCGCACGGCCGTCGATCTCATCATCGGCAGGGAATTCCAGAGCCTCACCGTCGCGATTCTGCCGATCGCGGTCATCTCGGGGGCGATCCGCAACCTGCGGCTCCACTACGCCGATCAGACCTTCCTGCTCTGCGAGCGGACGGAGCTCGCGCTCATGGTTTGCACGCTCGAAGCCTTGCTGACCTTGCCGCTCTGCGTATTGGGGCTAATCGAGTTCGGCCTCGTCGGAGCTTGCGCCGGCTGCCTCGCCGGTCATGTGCTGGCGGCGGTCTTCACTTTCATTATCGCGATGGGGGGCCTTGGACTGCCCTTCCCGCTGGCGCATTTCCGCAAGATCGGAGCAGCGACCATTCTCATGGCCGTCATGCTCGGCCTCTCGCCCTGGCCGCCGACCCGCCTCGGGCTCGCAGTCGAGGTCCTTTGCGGGGGGCTCTTCTACGCGGCGATGCTCGCTTTCCTCTATTGGCGGGACCTTCGCAGGCTATTCGCGGCACGGCTTGCAAGGGCAGAGGCAGCTTCCCCGCCATGAGCGCGCCAAGAGCTCGTGCGCGTCAACGTATCGCGATCACGGATTTGGTGAGGCCGAGGAAGCGCTCGCGCTCGATCCGCGCCTCCGGAAACAGCGCCGCGAGGCGGGGCGCGTCGATCAGGATCGAATCCTCGATAAAGCGCTGGGCATCGTCGATGGTCTCGGCGCGCGGAAATGCACCGCAGCCTCTCCGGCGCACGAGGGCGATACGCAGCGGCTCGGGCAGCCAGTGAAAGAAGGGCACGCGGAAATGCGGCTCCAGCGGAAACCAGAAGTTCGGCGTCTGGACGAAATAGCGGGGCGCCAGGCGGCGCACTTCACGCGCCATGGCGCGCATGTCCGCCCAGCGGCCCACATGTTCGAGAACCGAGTTCGAATGCACGACATCGAAGGCATTGTCGGCAAAGCAGCTCAGATCCCGGCAATCGGCGACCAGGCTCTTGAAGCGCGGATCGGAGATGCGTTCGGCTTCGATGTTGATGAGCGTAAAGTTGATGGGGCGGCCGCGCCAGACGGGCTCGAGATCGAGCCAATATTCGATATTGCCGCCGATATCGAGCACGTTGACGGCGTCCTTGCCGGCCAGGATCTCGTCGATGATCGAGACGAACCTCGCGAGCCTGCGCGCGCGAAACCGCGTCTGCGTGCCCCAATGTTCTTGGCCGACCTGGCCGCTGGTTTCGGGCACGCGCTTATTGCCTCGTGGCTCGCTATGATCGGAACGAGGAATACATGATAGGATTTTGCAGAACAATAGACGCCGCGGCGCGGGTGCCAGGGACGTAAAGCAATAGTTAATCGTTTTTGCGCCCTTTGCTTTCCCGATACGCCAAGAACCCGATACGCCAACAAAATCGGCTGCGTCGCTACCGGAATCAATTGAACCCCATGATGCACCCACGGCTCGGAGTTCAGGCTAATGGCCAGCGTTGGCGCCTACACGAGCCGCGGCTGCGCCCTCATCCCTCCCACGCGAAGCGCTGTCATGCGCACACATCTTCTTCGGCTGCAGGGGATGGAGAGGCGATGGTGCGCTTCCCCTCTCCCCTCGCGGGAGAGGGTGCCCTCCGA
>JBIOEK010000035.1:0-14187 GCA_044445925.1 Hyphomicrobiales bacterium | reverse complement strand
CCCCTTCATCGAGAGTCGCGCGAGCCCGGCGCTCATCACGACGACGATCATCATCTGCGCGGTAGGCATCATGCTGCCCTTCACCTGGGCGGGATCGGTGCTCGGATTCACGCCGTTGCCCTGGCTCTACTGGCCGCTGGTCGGCGCGATGCTGCTGGCCTATGCGATCCTCACGCATTTCGTGAAAGTCTGGTTCGTTCGCAAATGGGGTCTCTGAGACGGCATGCGCCGCCGCCTTCCGGTTGGAGCGCGTCTTGGAGCCCCTTTGCGGACCCCAACGCTTAAGGGTTCGGCATCGCGATAACCAACACGTCGGGGTTCGGATCATCAGCGAATAAGCGCTCCACATCCGCGGCGCGCCGCTCCAGCGCGAGGCGCTGGTTGATGTAGCCCTTATCGGTGATCTCATTGGCATCGATCGAAGGCATATCGGGCAGCAGCAGCACGCGCGCGATGCGCTCCGAGGAGCCCGGATGCACCCCATTCCACCGAGCGAGCGCGCCGCGCACGTGCTCGCGCACTGTCCTGTGGCGCGCAAGCTCGGGCAGAGCGGTCGGCGCCCCGTCGCCGATCAGCTTCTGGCAGCCGGCCGCGCTGAGCCAGGCGAGCAGCGCGATGAACTCGCGGTCCGCGCCCGCAACGATTGCGTCCTGCACTACGGGGGAGCACGCCGCGAGCGCGCCGATGCGCAGGCCACCGACATGGACCCAGGTGCCGGTGGTGACCTTGAAGTCCTCCGCGAGGCGGCCATCGAAGATGACGCCCCGCGCGGCGTCTTGCTCGTCGGCGAGACGCACGGCGTCACCAGGCTTGTAGAAGCCTTCCTCATCGAACGCGGCCGCGGTCAGGTCCGGGCGCTTCCAGTAGCCGGGCGTGATGTTCGGCCCGCGCACGCGCAGTTCGAGCTTGCCACCGCTTGCTACCAGCTTCATCTCCACGCCCGGCACCGGCACGCCGACATTGCCGGCGCGTTCGAGCAGAAAATGCGCGGCGGTCGCGAGCGGGGCGGTCTCGGTCGTGCCCCATGACGATGACATCGGCACGCGTTTGCCGGTGACCCGCCCCGACACCGCCTCGAGCCTCTCCCACAGATCCTGCGGCAGCGCGGCGGCGGCATAGAAGATCAGGCGCAGCTTGGAAAGGAAGCCGCGCGCGAATTTATCGTCGCGTTCCAGATAGGGCAGCAATGCTGCGTAGCCGGCGGGCACATTGAAGTGGATCGTCGGGGAAACCTCGGTCAGGTTGCGGACGCTCTCCCCAATCAGGTTCGGCAGCGGCCTCCCGCCGTCGATCACCATCGTGCCAGCATGACGCAACACCATGTTGAAGTTGTGATTGCCGCCGAAGGTGTGATTCCATGGCAGCCAGTCGACCAGCGTGAGCGGCTGCTCCGTGAGGAATGGCCACACCTGCAGGACCTGCTGCTGATTGGCGGTGAGCATTCCGTGGGTGTTGATCACGCCCTTGGGCAGGCCGGTGGAACCGGAGGTGAACAGGAATTTCGCGATCGTGTCCGCGCCGGTCGCGGCGACCGCGCGTTCGACCGCGCCATCCGCGCGCCCTTGCGTGAGTTGCTCGAACGCCGTGACGCCGGCGAGCTTTGCGCCATTGCGGCCAGCTACGATCTCAACGCTGGCCAAATCGATTGCGGCCAGCGCCTTGGCGAAAGGCGCCGTGTCGGCCACATAGACGAGGCCGGGCTGCAGCAGTTCGGCGATGTATTTGAGCTTGGCGAAATCCTGGCTCTGCAACGAATAGGCGACCGATATGGGCGCGACCGGAACGCCCGCCGTGTAGGCCGCGAGCATGAGAAGCCCATGCTCGATCGCATTGCCCGACAGGATCATCACGGGCCGTTCGGCCGAGAGACCGCGCGTCAACAGCGCGGCAGCGATCGCATCGACCTTGGCGCGCGCCTCCGCGTAGGTGAGCTTGCTCCAACCCTCGCCTGAGCGCTCGACCAGGAAAGTGCGGTCCGGCTGCGCCTCGACCGCCGCGCGGAACAGAAGCGCAAGGCTCGAGTGGTGGGATTCAAGCGGCGTCAAGCTGAGCAAGTAGAGCGTGCCGTCCGGGCGTCGATCGCACGCGATTGCCGCCTTCGCGTAGGAAATGTGCGCGAACGGCGCCGGTGTGATGGAAGCCCCGTACCTTCGGGTTGCATCGTTGAACTGCATATCTTCAAATCGGGGCGTCACCCGCCTTCGAAACGTTTGACGACATTGTAGAGAAGCTGCGACACCGGCCCTTCGAAGCCATTGCGCCACAAGCTGCCGCAAAACGTGATCGAGCCGGCGGAAAAGACCTCGCCGCCCTCGGGGGTCCCAAAATAGACCATATCGGCGCGGACGAGATCGCCCGGTGGCTCGCCGGTCATGGTACGGCCGGGCGAGAGAAGGTCTTCGAACACCAGCGTCATCGACGCGGGGGGATTCTCGGAGTGCGCCAGGACGACGGTTCCGTCGGGCGTGCCGAGCGACGCGTCGGTGCGGTCGAGCTCGAAGCCCGCCGCGCCGCCGGCGGATAGTCCGTAGTCGCCGATAATGTCGTCCTCGATGCCCGCAAAAATCCAAGCGCATTTCGGATCTCGCGAGGCTGGCGTTCGGCGAAAATAGGTGGCTTCATAGAGGCCTTGCGCGGCGAAGCCGACGCCGACGAGCGCTTGGGGCGGGCGTCGGTTGCGTCGCCACATGCCGCCAAGCGCGCCGTCCAGCATGTGATAGTACTCGCCCGGTTCCGCGGCCCAGGCGCGGACCCCACCCTCGGCGCGGCGAATCTCGATCACATGCGGCAGCGCCGGCGACCGCGCGATGCGCCAGTAGAAGCCATTGCCGCCAAGATAGGCGATGCGGCCGCCGCGGCACTTGTATTCCGTGAGAGCGTCCAGCATCCGCTCCGTGTGATACTCGGGATGCGAGCCGGTGATGAGCGCGCGGTACGGCGCAAGCGCCGCGGCACCGTCATTGTCGAGATCCTCATCCGTCACGACGTCAAAGGCGAAACCCTTGTCTTCGAGCCAGGCAAGCAGATGCGAGTCGGCGACGTAGTGGCGTGTTCCGGATCCGCGCGGCTCGTTGAATATCATGAAGCCCGGACGCATGGTCAGGATCGGCCGCAGGCGGGATGAAAAGAACACGCCCGCGCCGTCCTCATGCACGTTGTAGGTCGAGCGTCCATACAACGGGTAATGATCAGGATTGTACGGATAGGCCGACCATTCGGCTACACGCGCAAGATAGGCCGCATCCGCATTGCCGCGCGCGAAATTCGCATAGGCCTGATAAGTGAATGTCGAGGCTAGATACGCGATGCGCGCATGCGGTCCATTGCTCGGCGGCCTGACATAGAAGGGCAGCCAGTCCTCTCCGGCGTCGCAGGTCAGCTCAAGCACATAGCTGCCGCTACGCAGCGCATCGGGCACCGTGAAGGTGAAGTCCGGCTCCCAACGGCAATCCTCCAGGTCATCGGCGTGGAAATGGATCGCCGCATAGTCACCTGGCGCGTGACGCCAACAATGTTCCCGGCCGGACCAACCGGCGCCGACGACCGCTCGGCTCGGCAGATTGATCAGCGTTCCGTGACAAGCTTGGGGCCCGACATCGTGGATCTGCAACGTGTCGATGCCGAGCGCGAAATCCCACGCCGCGACGAGGCCTGGCATATCGCGCGGCAACACACGCGGCTCGGGCCAGGCTTCGACTTGGCTCGCGAGAATGGCTGGGTCTTGGATCTTGCCGGAGAAGTGCTGCTCGGGCACGCTCGCATTCAGGGCGGCAATCAGGATTGCGCCACCCTCGGGAAGCCACAGCCGCACAGAGCCTTCGGCAATGAGTGGCTTGCCATCGTCGAGTGCGACCTGCCCCGCTAGAATGCGGCCGCTCCCCGGGTCGGCGCTCGCCCAGATCCGATACCATTGCCGCGGTCGAAGCGGGGCGCCGCAGGAGATGCTGGCTTGGCCGTCGCGCCACGAGATGGTGAGCGTCGCCCCTTGCGCGCCGATCGCAAGGACGGCGCTGGCGTCCGCGCCCTCGTCGGCGATCACAGCCTGATCCGCCAAGGGCAGAGCGGTCCAGACCAAAGCTGTCCAGGTTCGCTGCTGTCGCGCCTCGCGCACCGGCGCGGGTTCGATGCGACCGTAGGAGCCACGCTCGATCTTTTGCCTGCGGCCGGCGAAGGTCCGGTCGTATACCTGCGACAGATCCTCGTAGCGCCGCCCCGGACCCTTGGGATGCGGATCGGCGCTGATCACACGCTTCAGCCGCGCGCGGTACTCAGTGCCCGCCGCAACGCTTATGTGGGCGACGATGCTCTCGCCCGGCCGCGCCGACAATCTGTCGAGATAACCGGTGATCGGAAGCTCTGTGAAATCCAAGACGGCCTTCCATTCGATCCGGCCAAGTCGGCCGCAGTGATCCTACCTCAGCCTAAAGTTTCCCGCGCGAGAAAATGACGCATGATATAATTGGCGGATGAACGCGATCCATGAGCGGCATTGCGACGCTGCACGGGAACGTTATCGACAGCCAAGGCACCGTTCTCGTCGGAGCTCGGCCGAATGTGAGATGCACATCACCACGAGCGAAACAGCCGCGGAAAAAAGGTGGCGATAGAGGTAGGGCGACGTGTCCAAATATGTCGGATCGATCGACCAAGGTACGACGAGCTCGCGCTTCATCGTCTTCGATCAGAAGGGGACGATCGTCGCCGTCGATCAGAAAGAGCATGACCAGATCTATCCCAAGCCCGGCTGGGTCGAGCACGATGCCGAGGAGATCTGGCGCAATACCCAGACGGTTATCTCGGGCGCGCTGCGCAAGGGCAGCCTGAAGGCGCAGGATCTCGTCTCGGTCGGCATCACCAACCAGCGTGAAACGACGGTTGTCTGGGACCGCAAGACCGGTAAGCCGCTCCATAACGCGCTGGTCTGGCAGGACACGCGCACGGACCAGTTGGTGGCGCAGTTCGCCAAGAAGGGCGGACAGGACAGATTGCGGCCCAAGACCGGCCTGCCGCTCGCGACCTACTTCTCCGGCCTCAAGCTGCATTGGCTGCTGCACAATGTAGCTGGGGCGCGGGAGAAGGCAGCCGCCGGCGACGCGCTGTTCGGCAATGTCGACACCTGGCTGGTGTGGAACCTGACGGGGGGAGCCAATGGCGGCGTCCACGTGACGGATGTGACCAATGCCTCGCGCACGCAATTGATGAATCTGGAAACCCTCGATTGGGACAAGGACGTCTTGGAGCTCTTCGATATTCCGCGTGCTTGCCTGCCGGCGATCAAGTCGTCGAGCGAGGTCTACGGCGATGCGATCGCACCGCTTGCCGGAATTCCGGTCGCGGGCATTCTCGGCGATCAGCAAGCGGCGCTCTTCGGCCAAGCCTGCCTCTCGCCGGGCGAAGCCAAGAACACCTATGGCACCGGCAACTTCATGCTGATGAACATCGGCGAGACGCCTTACCCATCGACCTTCGGGCTCTTGACGACGCTCGGCTACAAGCTCGGCGGTGCCAAGGCCATCTACGCGCTCGAGGGCTCGGTCGCCATCACTGGCGCACTGGTCCAGTGGCTGCGCGACAATCTCGGGATCATCAAGACGAGCCCCGAGATCGAGGCGCTCGCCCGCACGGTCGAGGACAATGGCGACGTCTATTTCGTGCCTGCCTTCTCGGGTCTCTACGCGCCGCACTGGAAGGCCAATGCGCGGGGCGTGATCGCCGGTCTCACGCGCTTTGCCAATAAGGGGCATATCGCCCGGGCCGCCCTCGAGGCCACGGCCTTTCAGACACGCGAGATCCTCGATGCGATGGTCAAGGACTCGAAGGTCCAAATCAAGGAGCTTCGCACCGATGGCGGCATGGTGGTCAATGAGCTGTTGATGCAATTCCAGGCCGACATCCTCAACGTTCCGGTCGTGCGACCCAAGGTAATCGAGACGACGGCGCTCGGCGCAGCTTACGCCGCGGGCCTGGCGACCGGATACTGGAAGGGCACGGCCGATATCCGCGAGAACTGGGGCGTCGACAAGCGCTGGCATCCGCAGATGGGAGAGGCCGAGCGCAAAAAACTCTACGCGTCCTGGAACAAGGCCGTGTCGCGCTCCTTCGATTGGACGGATTGAGCGCCCTGTTCTTAGCCGCCGTTTTGTGCGCAGGCTCGATGCAGGCGCCGACAAGCCCATCGCCAATATGAACATGCGGAGGGAATCGACACGACGACACGGTAACGTGCAGTCCAAACTGGCCTTGCACGCGGGAATGCGTGTAAGCATTTTCTCCGTCAGTGGCGGTCGAGGGAATGATCTCGGTTGAGAAGCTTCCCGGACTATTGGTCGCGAAGTGCCTTGCAGATGGTCATCGAATGCCGGACATCACCTACTACACCATTCTGCCCTTCTCGCGCGACGTCAGTGGCGAGTTCCTCGCCGAGGCGGCGATCGAGGTGCGCAGCGCCGAGCAGGCCCGGGCGACCGCATCGCGCATGGCCGGCGCGGAGCGCGGCGCCATCGCCTTTGCCAAGACCGGTGATCCGCAACTCGGCGAGTGGAAGGATGCCGTGATCCTCGGCCGCTACGGCGACGTGCCGGACGATCTCACGCCCTATACGTCGGACTGAGCTGCTTCATCTTCCAAGCTGCTTCATCTTCCAAGCTGCTTCATCTTCCATGACGGAAGCCACGTCATAGAGGCTCGCCGCGACCTGTCCTCAATAGCCTCTGCTGGGATCGACGATGTTCTCCAGGGGCTGCCCTTGCCGCCACCGATCGGCATTGTCGCAGAACATCTCGATGGAACGAAGCTGCCAGCCGTCATAGACGCTCGAGCAGTGAGGGGTGATGATGACATTCTCCATCGCCCAAAGCGGGTTGTCTTGCGGCAACGGTTCGGTTTCGAAGACATCGAGTGCCGCGCCCGCAAGCCGGCCGGTTCGCAGGGCATCGATCAGCGCCGCCTGATCCACGATTCCGCCGCGCGACACGTCGATTAGCAACGCTCCGGGCTTCATCGCCAAGAACGCCGCCCGATCGATGAGGCCGCGCGTCAGCCGCGTGAGCGGCAGGCAGACGAGCGCGAAATCCGCTTCGCTCAGGATATCGTGCAGGCGCTCGGGCGGGTCGACCCGATCGACGTCCGGCGTCGGAACGGGCCTTGCCCGAATGCCGATGACCCGCATCCCGAGCGCCTTGGCAAGCCTTGCTGTCCCGCGGCCGGTGTGGCCAAGTCCTATGATCGCGAGGGTGCGGCCCTTGACCGAGGCCACATCGCGAGGCGCCCATCGACGCTCGCGCTTATCGGCCGCGAAGGCCGGAAGCCCCAGCGTGAAAGAGAGCATGGCGGCGGCGGCATATTGTGCCATAGTCTCGGCGCCGACGCCCGCCGCGTTGGTGACGGTGATGCGCGAGGGGTCCCAGGGCGCAAGATGATCGGTCCCCGATCCGCCGACGGATACCCAGTGCAGCGTCGGCGACGCGAGGATCGCCTCGCGCGGAAAGCCCGGCGTGCCGGCGAACCGGATCGTGTAGAGAATGTCCGGCTTCTCCCGATCGAGCATTGCCGGCAAGTTTCCATAGTCTCGACAGCAGCTGATCGCCGCGTCCGGGAGACGTTCCTCGAGCATTTCCAGGAAGGTCTCCGGCTCGTCGGAGTGAACGACAAGCTTCATTCAGCGGCGCTCCGCTACGATGGGGGCTCTCGAGCGGGGAGTCGAATGTCGGCCGCCGAGGCGGGGCTGCGCATTCCGTTGCCGGCTCCGGCGCTAAGAAGCGCGGACATATTGACGCCAATTATGCGCTTCCCGAAAGCCCAGCACCTCGCGCGCCTTGCGGTTCGACAGCGGCGCCTCGAAGGTGCCGAGCTCGCGGGTGATCGGCACGCCGGAGGAATAACGGCCGAGAAACTCGCGTGTCGGCAAAGTGGCGGTGATCGTGTCGTTGACGGCGTTGAAGACCTGGAAACCGAGGCCGTCCTTTTGCAGGGCCAGATGACGATCTCGCCGAGGTCGCGCGCGTCGATATAGCTCCAGGCGTTGCGCTTGCGCGAAGGTGGGTCGGCGAGAAAGCCCGGGAACCGGTCATATTCGTGCGGCTCGATGACGTTGCCGATCCGCAAGGCGTAGATATCGGCGCCGTAACGCATCGCGAATGCGCGGGCGGTCCGTTCATTCACCACCTTGGACAGTCCATAGCTGTCCATGGGATCCACGTCATAGTCCTCCTCGAGCGGGAATTGATGAAAATCCTTGTCCCCTTCGGCAAAGCAGACCCCGTAGGTGGTCTCGCTCGAGGCGATGATGATCTTGCTGACGCCGAGCTTCACCGCGGCCTCGATCACGTTGTAGGTCGAGATCACATTCTCGCTGAACGTCTGGTTATCCGGCTTGATCAGCACGCGCGGGACGGCGGCGAAATGCACCACGGCATCGGGCGCGCGTGGCGGCGTCCCGGCGCGAAAGCCGTCGAAGCCGAAATGCATCGTCAACGCATTGAAGACCTCGCCGCTATCGGTTACGTCGGCGATGAGCGTGTTGACGCCTGGTGCATCGAGCGGGCGTAGATCGACATTGAGGATGGAATAGCCCTTGGCCGCGAGATAAGGCACGACATGGCGTCCAGCCTTACCTGAGCCGCCGGTGAAGAGGATGCGTTTGCTGGTCATTTTGGGGGCCCAAAAGCTGTGACGTTGCGATCCGCTCCCGCACGCGCATCCTTTGAGCGTTCGGCTCGGCCATTCCGCCTAGCTGAATTCGCGAAAGCGATCAAAGGTCACCGCAACGGTCATGAATGTTCCGATCCTTGCCAGAAGAGCGTTGGTGCCCCACAAGCCGAGTCTGTCCCCTGTCGGCTGGCGGACCTTGCCGCTGCTTGTTTACTAGCATACTAGCTTGGCGAGGTTTCAGGAAAAATCTCGTGGCAACTTGCGTGATCGCTCCCCTCCCCTCGTCGAGCACGTGTTGCGGGCGCGGCGCATGGGCTGCGACGGGCCAGCTTATCTTCAGTCACGAATGAGCGCGGCCCACATCGCGGTTCGATCTCCTTCCCTCGTCGACAGCGTGCGTGTCGCCGGCGCCAAGCTGTACGCCGACTTGCACTCCGACATCGTCACCGGGCGGATGCGGCCTGGCGAAGGCTTGTCGGAGAGCCGGGTCGCCGAGCAATACGGCATCAGCCGCACCCCGGTTCGCGAGGTCTTCCGCCGCTTGACGGATGAGGGGTTGCTGCGCGTCGTGCCTCAGGTCGGAACCTATGTGGCCCCGATCAACCTCGCCGCCGTGTCCGACAGCCAATTCATCCGCGAGGCGCTCGAGTGCCGTGCCGTGCGTCTCGCGGCCAAGAAAGCGACCCCGCGCGAGATCAAGGCTTTGCGCCACGAACTGCGGGTTCAAGAGCAGGCGATCGCCGCCGGCGACAGGACCCGCTTCTTCGCCTCCGACGAAGACATGCATCGGATGCTGATGGGGATCGCCGGCCATGCGAGGGCGTGGGACCTGATCGGCTCGGCCAAGGCGCAGCTCGACCGCGTGCGCCACCTCTCGCTCGAGCAGCAAGGCTGGCTGGGGATGATTTACGGCCAGCACCAGGAGATCGTCGAGCGAGCGGCGTCGCACGACGTCACCGGCGCCGAGGCAGCCATGAAGGCGCATCTGCGCACGGTTTTCGCCGCCGTCAGCCGGATCACCGCGGAGCATGGGAGCTTCTTCGAGGAGCAAATGCCTAAAAGGGCGCCCCGTCCATGACGCACCCATGGCACCTACGGACGCCCGCAATCGATGTGGAGCGTGGCACTCGCCTGTCGCGACCCGCACAAAGAAAATGACAGAGCGCCGCCGCGCGAAGCCGGGCGGCCAAACCTAGCAAGGGAGGACCACAAATGACATGCCTGAAACGACTCCTCGCCGCCGCTACCGTGATCGTCGCGTTCGCCGCGGCGCTGCCAGCGCTGGCGCAAGAAGCGCTGGCGCCGGGGGCTAGCCCGCGGATCGATGCCATCCGCAAGGCCGGCGTGTTGCGCGTCGCGGTGTTGGCGAATGCGCCTTGGCTAGTCGAGAACACCACCGGCAGCGGCGAGAAATGGTCGGGCCCGGCCTAGCTCCTCGCTGGCGAATATGCGCGTCTTCTGGGCGTCAAGCTCGATCCGGTCCTGGTCTCGCACGAGACCAAGATCCCGGTTCTCGCTGCCAATCAGGTCGATATGAGCATCACCCCACTTGCCGAGACGCCGGAGCGCAAAGCTGTGGTCGATTTCGTGCTCTACTCCAACACCAGCGTCTGCCTCTTCGGCCGTGCCGACAATCCGCGCTTTGCCGCCGCCAAGACGGTCGACGAGCTGAACAAGCCCGAGATCACCATCGCCTATTTCATTGGCGGCGGCGAGGAAGGTTGGGTCAAGGAGCGCTTCCCCAAGGCGAAGCTCGTAGGCGTGAGCAATTCGGGGGCGACGGCGCCGCTCGAGGACGTCATGGCCAAGCGCGCCGACGCCGCACCGATCAATCGGGTGCCGTGGGTCGCTATGAACCGCAAGGTCAAGGGCCTCGCCGTGCTGCCGCGCGAAAACAATTGCCAGGACAGCACCGAGAAGGCGCAGCCCGTCGGCCTCGCCGTCGACAAGAACCAGCCTGCCTATCTCGCCTGGCTGACAGCGGTCGAGAAGGGCATGCACGCCAAGCTCGAAGCCGCCGAGCAAGCCGTCATCGTGACGATGCAATAGGCCGGTTCGGAGGGATGCAGGCGTGGAGCTCGATTTCAGCCCTGTCATCGACAGCTGGCAGTACCTCGCCGGCGGCATCGGTCTTACTCTGCTGCTGTCGCTGCTCACCGTCGCCTGCAGCCTGGTGCTCGGCGGTGCCATCGGGCTCGCCCGCTGCTACGGTCCAGCCTGGTTGCGCTGGCCGCTGGTGTTCTACATCGACTCGATGCGCGCCGTGCCGGTGCTGGTTGTTCTGGTATGGACCTATTTCGCCTTTCCGATCCTCACCGGCATAACCCTGCCGCCCTTCTGGGCGGCGCTGGTCGCGCTCACCCTCCACATCGCCGCCTACGTGGCGGAGATCGTGCGCGCCGGCATCGCCTCGGTGCGGCCGGGCCAGACCCGCGCCGCGCTTGCCATTGGGCTCTCGCGCACGCAGACGGTGGCGCAGATCATCCTGCCGCAATCGATAATCCGCATGCTGCCGGCATTCGGCTCGATACTCTCCATCGCCATCAAGGGCACGGCGATCGCCGCGGTCATCGCGGTGCCCGAATACATGGAGCGATCGCAAACCGTCGCGGGTCAGAGCTTCCATCCGATCGAGGTCTTCACGGTGGCGGCGATCGTCTACTTCGTCATCCTGTTCCCGATCACCCGCCTCGTCGACATGCTCTATGGCCGCCTGGCGCATCTCGGCCGTTCATGAAGCTCGACTGGTCCGTGGTGTGGAACAACGCCCCAGCGCTGGCGCAGGGCACGGCGCTGACCATTCTGCTGACCATGCTGACTATGCTGATAGCGGTGCCCGGCGGCATCCTGCTGGCGTTGATGCGGCTGTCGCGCTCGCGCCTGCTCATCGCGGCAAGTGCCGGGTACGTCGAGTTCTTCCGCAACCTGCCGCTGATCTTGCTAATCTACTGGGCCTACTACGTCATGCCGATCGCCATCGGTCTCGAGTTCTCGGCCTTCACCACCGGGCTTGCGGCGCTCGCGCTCAACGTTTCGGCCTACAACGCCGAGACCTTCCGCGCCGGCATCTTCTCGATCCGCAAGGGCCAGACCGAGGCCGCACTGGCGCTCGGCATGAGCCGCTTTCAGGCCATGCGCGAGATTGTCCTGCCGCAGGCGGCACGCCGCGTGCTGCCGGTGCTCGCCAGCACCTGGGTCTCGCTGTTCAAGGACACCTCGCTCGTTTCCGTCATCGCCGTCGGCGAACTCGCCTACACGGCGATGCGCATCCGCTCGCAAAGCTTCCGCGTGCTCGAGATGCTGACGGCAATGGCGGCGATCTATTGGGCGCTCGGCTACCCGCAGGCCAAGCTCGTCGACTGGCTGCACCGGAGATTTGGAGTGTCCGAGTGACGACCCCGGTTCTCGCCTATCGCAATGTGCGCAAGCTGTTCGGCAGCTTCGTCGCGCTCGCCGGGGTCTCGATGGAAGTGGAGAAGGGCCAGGTGGTGTGCCTGATCGGCCCGTCCGGCTCGGGCAAGTCGACGCTGCTGCGCTGCACCAACGGGCTCGAGACGATCGACGGCGGCGAGATCCTGCTCGACGGCGTGACGCTGCCAGGCAACGAACGAGGCTTGCGCGAGATGCGCCGTCGCATGGGCATGGTCTTCCAGAGCTTCGAGTTGTTTCCCCACAAGACGGCACTCGACAATGTCGCCATCGGACCGAAGTCGGTGTTGCGGATGCCGGTCGAAACGGCGCGCCAGCGGGCCGCTTCGCTGCTCGACAAGGTCGGCCTCGCCGACAAAATGGCGAGCTATCCCGCCAATCTCTCCGGCGGCCAGCAGCAACGCGTTGCCATCGCGCGGGCGCTCGCAATGGATCCCGAGGCCATGCTGTTCGACGAGCCGACCTCGGCGCTAGATCCGGAAACGATCGGCGAGGTGCTCAACGTGATGAAGCGCCTTGCCGAGGAAGGCATGACGATGATCGTCGTGACCCACGAAATGAGCTTTGCCCGACGCGTGGCCGACCGGGTGGTGGTGTTCGAGCGCGGCGCTATCATCGAGCAGGGTCCGCCGGCGCAAATCTTCGATGCGCCGCTCGTCGAACGCACCCGGGAGTTCCTCGGCCATCTCGGCTGGGCCGGGTGAGCATGCTGTTCTCGACGCCCTTGCGGCCAGGCTTTGTCGTCACTCTCAGCTGCTGGCATGACATGGACAGGTCGATCCGCGCGGACCTCCTAGCGGCCGCCCCGGCCGCCGACGCCTCCGGCGAAAGGCACCGCGCCCGGTGGCGTGCTCCAATGATTCCAGGTACTCTAAGTTCGTATTGTGGGAGCAATCATGGCGCTCCTGCAGGGGCACAGCATCGAGCGCGAAATGCCTGAAGTGACGAGCCCGGCGAAAGGCGATACGATCGAGGAGAGCCTCGATACGGATCACCATCACTCCCCGCTCGAGGTGCTCCTCGTCTTCTTGCGTCTCGGCTTGACGAGCTTTGGCGGACCCGTAGCGCATCTCGGCTATTTCCGCAGCGAGTTCGTCGAGCGCCGTAAATGGCTCGACGAGGCGACCTATGTCGACATCGTGGCGCTGTGCCAGTTCCTGCCGGGTCCGGCGAGCAGCCAAGTCGGCTTTGTGATCGGCACAATGCGCGCCGGACTGACGGGGGCACTTGCTGCGTGGGTCGGCTTCACCCTGCCCTCGGCGCTTGCCCTGATCCTGTTCGGCTACGGGATCGGGCAGTTCGGAGAGCTCGCCAATTCGTCCTGGCTGCATGGGCTGAAGATCGTCGCGGTCGCCGTCGTGGCGCAAGCGGTCTGGAGCATGTCGAGGAGCTTAGCCCCCGATCGCGAGCGAGCCACGATCGCGGTGGGCTCAGCCCTCCTCGCGCTCGCGATTCCCTCCGCCACGGGGCAGATCGGCGCCATCGCCATCGGGGGCCTCCTCGGTTGGTGGCTCCTGACGGCTGAGCCGCAAAAGCCAGGAAGTGCGCTCGCCATCCGTGTGTCGCGAACGCTCTCGATCGCGGCGCTGATCTCATTCTTCGCCCTCCTCTTCGGGTTGCCGCTGCTCTCAGGCGCGAGCGGCGATCACACGCTGCAACTTTTCGACAGCTTCTACCGGTCGGGGGCGCTCGTCTTCGGCGGCGGGCACGTGGTGCTGCCGCTCCTGCAACACGAGGTCGTCCCGCCAGGCTGGGTCGGCAATGATGCGTTCCTCGCTGGCTATGGGGCGGCACAGGCGGTGCCGGGACCGCTCTTCACCTTCGCCGCCTATCTCGGCACCGTCATGGGCCCGAGCCCCAATGGCTGGCAAGGCGGGCTCATCTGCCTTGTCGCCATCTTCCTGCCGACCTTCCTCATGGTCACGGGCGTCCTGCCCTTCTGGGCCGCGCTGCGCAATCGCGAAGGCGTGCAGTCGGCGCTCAGGGGCATCAACGCGGCGGTGGTCGGCCTCCTCCTCGCCGCCCTCTACACACCGGTCTGGACGAGCGCGATCCTCGGCCCGAAGGATTTCGCCATCGGCATCGCGGCCTTCCTGCTGCTCGTCTTCT
>JBIOEK010000034.1:0-14194 GCA_044445925.1 Hyphomicrobiales bacterium | reverse complement strand
GTCCGTCAGGGCCGAGAAATGGTCGAGAACTGAGGCAGATCGCAGCGGGTCGCGCATGGATGGGCTCCGAATCATCGAAGCCTTCCATGAATCATAGTCTTTGGATCAACGCTCCCTCGTTAACCCGAAGCGATTGCCCCGGGCCTCAGCCACCGCTCATCCACATTTGCGATCGACATTGCCGCCAGGCTCGGCTTGAAGGGCGAAGCGAGGCGCGCCATAGTCGCATCTGCAAGCAAGGAGGCGGGCGAAAGGATGCCAGAGGGCGCGAGCGGGGCCGATCGAGAGCAACTCGAGGGGGAGTTGGCACGGTTGCGGCAAGAGCATCGCGACCTCGACGTGGCAATCGAAGCCCTGCAACGCTCCGCCGTCCACGACCAATTGCAGCTCGCGAGGTTGAAGAAGCGCAAGCTCGCCTTGCGCGACCGAATCGGCCAGATCAACGATTCGCTCACTCCCGACATTATCGCCTGAACCGCCCCACGATCATGATAACGCTCGTGCTTCCGCATTTCCGGGCAGGTCGTCCGCCGCAGCAAGGTTAGGATCGATGGCCAAGCCTCCCTCCCCGAGCGCCACCTCGCGCCGTGCCGCCGCCTCTCCTCGCGCCGCCTGTCCGGTGGCGATCGTCATGGGCAGCCAGTCGGACTGGGCCACGATGCGGCATGTCGCCGCGACCCTCGATGAGCTCGCCATCGCGCACGAGGCCCGCATCGTCTCGGCGCATCGGACGCCGGAGCGGCTCTATGAATTCGCGAAATCGGCCAAGAAGATGGGCTTCAAGGTGATCGTCGCGGGCGCCGGCGGGGCGGCGCATCTGCCCGGCATGGTGGCAGCCCTGACCACGCTGCCCGTGCTCGGCGTGCCGGTCGAATCCAAGGCGCTTTCGGGGATCGACAGCCTCTATTCGATCGTGCAGATGCCGGGCGGGGTGCCGGTCGGCACGCTGGCGATCGGCAAGCCCGGCGCCATCAATGCGGCCTTGCTGGCTGCTGCGATCCTGGCGCTTGCCGATCCGCTTCTCGATGAGCGCCTCGGCGCCTGGCGCCTGGCGCGCTCCAAGGCCGTCGCCGAGCGCCCGAGCGATCAGGCGTGAGGAGCGCCGACGCGGCCCTGGCGCTCGCACCCGGCGCGACCATCGGCATATTGGGGGGCGGCCAGCTCGGACGCATGATCGCGCTCGCGGCCGCCGATTTCGGGATGCGGACCATCGTCTACGAGCCGGAAATCTCAGGTCCCGCCGCGCAAGTGACCAACCAGCACATGGCCGGCGCCTATGGCGACGAGGCGAGGCTCGGGGCGTTTGCGGCGCGCGCCGACGTCATCACCTACGAGTTCGAGAACGTGCCGGCGGAAACCGTCGCCTATCTGGCGCGGCTGAAGCCCGTGAGGCCGGGAGGCCGCCTGCTCGGCGTGGCGCAGGACCGCTGGCTGGAGAAATCCTTCTTCGCGGAGCTCGGCATCGCGACCGCTCCCTTCGCGCGTGTCGACTGCCTCGCCGATCTTAAGAGCGCGGTCGAGACGATCGGCAAGCGCTGCGTCTTGAAGACGCGCCGCTTCGGCTATGACGGCAAAGGGCAGGTGCGGATCGATGCCGGCTCGGATCTCGGCGCCGCCTGGCGCGCGATCGGGGAAGCGGCCGCCATCCTCGAAGGCTTCGTGCCTTTCAGGCGCGAGGTTTCGGTCGTCGCGGCGCGCGCGCTCGACGGGGCCTTCGCGGCCTTCGATCTTTGCGAGAACGAGCATCGCGACCACATCCTCGCCCATACGACGGTGCCGGCCGACGTCGCGCCAGCGACCGCCGCGCAGGCGGTGGCGATCGCCAGGCGCACGGCGGAAGCCTTGGAGGTCGTCGGCGTCTTCGCGGTCGAGATGTTCGTCTGCGAGGCTGGCGGGCACGAGACGCTGCTCGTCAACGAGATCGCGCCTCGCGTGCACAATACCGGCCATTGGACGATCGAGGGCGCCGAGACCTCGCAATTCGCCCAGCATGTGCGGGCGATCTGCGGCTGGCCGCTCGGGCCGACGCGAAGGCTCGGCGACCGCATCGAGATGGAGAACCTGATCGGCGGCCAGGCGCAGGATTGGCCACGCCTCCTCGCCGAGGCCGGCGCGCATCTGCATCTTTACGGCAAGGATGTCGCAGCGCCCGGCCGCAAGATGGGCCATGTGACGCGGCTGCGAGCGTGATCGAGAAGAAGGCAGCCGGAAGCCGGCCAGCCCTCAATAGCTCACCTTCGCCAGCGCTCGCAGGTTTTCTGCCGTCGTGGTCGGGAAGCCGAAGAATTCAAGATATGCCGGTATTTGCTCGAATAGCATATCGGTCCCGATCTGGATGGCACACCCCCTCGCCCTGGCGGCTTCGAGAAAAGGCGTGATCTCCTGCTTCATCACGACCTCGCCAACAAAGGCCGTCGCCGCGATCCGCTCGACATCCATCGGCAGCGGGTCGCCCTCCTTCATGCCAATCGGCGTGGCGTTGACCACGACATCGTAGCCGAGGGGATCGCGGCTGCCGACCGACAGCTCGAGCTGGGGGTAATGGCTCCGAAGCCTTGATGCGAGCGCTTCCGCCGACGCCGGATTGGCGTCGAAGAGCCCGAGCGCGGAGACGCGGGCCCCGGCGAGCGAGGCGGCGATCGCCGAGCCGACGCCGCCGCTCCCGACCACGAGCGCCCGGGCGCCGGCGAGCTCGCGCCCCTTGCGCAGCACGCCCCTCACGAAGCCCTCCCCATCGAACATGTCGCCGAGTAGCGTGCCGTCGGGCCGACGCAGTATGGCATTGCAGGCCCCGGCGATCCGCGCGGCGACCGACGTCTCGTCGAGAAGCGCCATGGCGGAAACCTTGTGGGGCATTGTCACTAAAGCGCCGCGGATATTGGTGAGCCGGAACAGCGCCGGCAGGAATTCGGCATAATCTTCCAACTTGACGCCCATCGGCACGACGACGGCGTTGAAGCCGATCGAATCGAAATAGGGATTGTAGATCATCGGCGCCTTGAAGCTTGCGGTCGGATAGCCAAGATGCGCGATGAGGATCGTGTTGCCGTCGATCATCACTTCACTCCAACGGCGCTGCCGATCTGGGCCGATTGCTTGACCGCCTCGATCACTTTCAGCGTGCTCAGGCCCTCGCGCCCGCTGACGAGCGGCGCCTCCTCGCCGTGGATGACGGCGCAGAAATGCCGGATCTGGGCTTTGAGCGGGTCCTCGGGCGCATAAGGCACGCGCTCGCGCGCGAGCGGCTCCCACCAGCTGCGCTTGCCAGGGTTCCACCAGAACTCGAGCTGCGGCACGGTGAGCGAGCCATGCGTGCCGCCGATCTGATAGCAGGACTCGCCCTGCTGCGGATAGGCGGGGTTCTCTCCCGTCGTCAGCTCCCAGCTCCATGGTGCGACGACGCTGTCGGAGACGTTCACCGTGCCAAGCGCGCCGCTCGCGAAGCGCAACAGGATCACGGCCGTCTCCTCGACGGCGTTGCCGCGCACCGCATTCGATTCCAGCGCCTGCACGGAGATTACCTCGCCGCAAAGATAGCGGAAGAGGTCGACGTCGTGGATGAGGTTGAGGAAGACCGGCCCCGCGCCGGGCTCGCGGCGCCAGGGCACGTCGAAATAGTCGTCGGGCTTCATCAGCCAGAAGCTGCCATGCAGGGTCAGCACGCGCCCGAGCCGCCCGGACTGGATGACTTCCCTCGCCTTGCGGATCATCGGGTTGTAGCGCCGATGATGGCCAACGAGCAGCGGCACTCCCGCCGCTTCGGCCGCTTCGACGAGCCTCGTCGCCGAGGCGACGTCGTCCGCGATCGGCTTCTCGACGATTGCCGGGACTCCGGCCGCCACGACCTCAAGGCCGTTCTCCACATGCATCTGGTTCGGCGTCGCAATGATGACCCCGTCGGGGCGGTCCGTCGAGAGGAGCTCGGCGATGGTCGCGAACCACTTCGTGCCAAGCCTGTCGGCGAGCTCGCGGCCGACGGGCGAGGGATCTACGATGGCCGAGAGCCGCGCCCTCGCCTCCGCCGCCACGTGCTCGGCATGGCGCTTGCCGATCAGTCCGGCGCCAATCACGGCGAGCTTCACGCGGCTCACGTCATATCCTCCGATCGCAGCCCGCGATCATTCCGTCTTCTCGTCGATCAGCCGGGCGATGCGCTGAATGGCAAGGCCGTAGCCTTGCGCGCCGAATCCGGCGATGACGCCATCGGCCCGCAACGACACGTACGAATGGTGACGGAAAGCCTCGCGCTTGTGCACGTTCGAGATGTGCATCTCGATGATCGGGAACTCGCAAGTATTGAGCGCGTCGAGGATCGCCACCGAGGTGTGGGTAAAGGCGGCCGGATTGATGACGATGCCGGCCGCACGCTCGCGCGCCGCGTGGATCCAGTCGATGATCTCGTATTCGCGGTTGCTTTGATGGAATTCGATCTCGAGCTTCAGCCCGGCCGCGACGCGGCGGCAATCGGCCTCCACATCGGCGAGCGTCTCATGGCCATAGATATGGGGCTGACGCTTGCCGAGGAGGTTCAGATTCGGGCCGTTAAGGACGTAGACGATGCGGCTCACAATTTGTCTCCTTGGTGAATTGACTTCGCGGATATCCGGGCGCGGATCGTCACCGCAAGCCCGCCTTCGGGCGCTCCCATGTCGATCCGAACCGGAAGCCGTGTTCGATATCAGTGCAGGGGCAGGATCTCGCCGAGAAACGCCTTGGTGCGTTGATGCTGCGGGTTCCTGAAGAACTCGGTCGGCTTGCCTTCCTCCACGATCGAACCGCTGGCCATGAAGATCACCCGGTCGGCGACCTGGCGGGCGAAGCCCATTTCGTGCGTGACGCAGATCATCGTCATGCCCTCCTCGGCGAGCGAGATCATGGTGTCGAGCACCTCCTTGACCATCTCGGGATCCAGCGCCGAGGTCGGCTCGTCGAACAACATCGCCTTCGGCCCCATGCACAGTGCGCGGGCGATGGCGACGCGCTGCTGCTGGCCGCCGGAAAGCTGCGCCGGGTATTTGTCGGCCTGTTCGAGGATCTTGACACGTGCGAGCAATCTCCGCGCCGTGGCTTCGGCCTCGGCTTTCGGGAGGCGGCGCGTGCGCATGGGCGCAAGCATGCAGTTCTGAAGCACGGTCAAATGCGGGAACAGGTTGAACTGCTGGAACACCATGCCGACCTCGCGGCGCACCGCGTCGATCGTCTTCGCGTCGTCGTCAAGATGGATTCCATCCACCAGGATGCGTCCCTTCTGGTAGGTTTCCAGATGGTTGATGCAGCGGATCAGCGTCGACTTGCCTGATCCCGAAGGTCCGCACAGGACGATCTTCTCGCCCACGCGGACCTCGAGGTTGATGTCGCTCAGGGCCTGGAACTGACCGTACCATTTCTCGACGCCCTGCATCGCGATCATCGGATGGGCGGCGGCTGTGGTAGCGGTCTCGCTGGTCATGGCGCCAATTCCCGTTGCGATATCTGACGATCAGCTGACCGTGAAAGGAATGCCCTCGATGCTCGCGGGGAATTCCGGGGGGGTGAGCTTCATCCACCGCTCATAGATCTTGGCGAGCTCGCCGTTCTTGCGTACCTTCTCGATGAACTCGTTGACGGCGGCGTTGATCTCCTTCTCGCCGAGCCGCGTGCAGGCGCCGTTGTAGAGCCTCGCGAATTCGAGCTTGTTCTCGTACATGCCCGGTTTTGCCTGGTCGAGGCGCTGGACATAGAACATGTTGCCACCGACCGCCTGCACCTGGCCGGACAACAGGGCCTGGATGGTCGCCGCGTCGTCGTCGAAGCGGCGGATGGTAGTGCCTGCCGGCGCGTTGTTGGTGACCTGCGTGTCCTGGGTGCTCGAGCGCGGCACGCCGATGACGAACTTGCCCATATCGGCATTGGTCTTGATCTCGGAAGTCTTGGCGGCCACCAGCGTTATGATGTTGGCCACATAGGGCTTGCTGAACTGCACGGCCTTGGCCCGATCCGGCAACATGGCCATGGTGGCGAACAGGATGTCGACGCGCCCCGTCGTCAGTGCCGGAATGCGGTTGGCGACGGCGAGCGGCACGAACTCGACCGGCACTCCGAGTTCCTTGCCGAACAATTCGGCGATGTCGGCGTCGAAGCCTTCCTGCTTGCCGCTGGTATTGACGAAACCCCAAGGCGGGTTGTCGCCCTGGATGCCGACCACGAGCTTCCCCTTGCCCTTGATCTCGGCCGGTGTGATCGCCAGCGCTGGCCTCGTCAAGACGGCAGGTGCTGCCGCCAGCGCGGCGGCGCCCAGCAGCAAGTGACGACGATGTAGTCTCGGGCTCTTGGTCTCAGTCATGACATTTACTCCTCTGGTCAAGTCTCTCTTGCGTTGCACTTTGATGTCGCCGGGATCGTCAGCGTGCGGCCGCGGCAAAGCGGCGCTCCAGGCGCGCGCCGAACAGCGACAACGGCCAGCACATGACGAAGTAGAGTGCGCCCACGATGCCGAAGACGAGCAGGGGCTGGAAAATCTGGTTCGAGACGATGCTCCCGGCGCGGGCGAGCTCGGTGAAGCCGACGATCGCGGAGAGCGACGTGCCCTTGATGAGCTGCACGAGGAAGCCGACAGTCGCCGGCAGCGAGATGCGCAGTGCCTGCGGCAAGATCACGTCCTTCATGCGCGCCGCGTAGCTCAGGCTCAGCGCCTTGGCAGCTTCGGTCTGTCCGCGGGGCACCGCCTCGATCGAGCCGCGCCAGATCTCGCCAAGATAGGCGCTGGCATGCAAGGTGAAGCCGATCGCAACTGCCGCCCAGGCGTCGAGCCTCAGCCCGACCAAGGCGAGGCCGTAATAGGTAACGAAGAGCTGCATCAGGAGCGGCGTGCCCTGGAAGACGGCGATGTAGGCCCCCGTGACGCGCTCGAGAACCGGGATGCCCGAAGCCCTGGCCAGCGCCACGGCGAGGCCGCTCACGGCGCCGCAGACGAAGCCGATCGCCGACAGGGCGAGCGTCCACTCCAGACCCTTGAGGAGGAAGAGAAGTTCGCCCAGGCCCATCACGCCCTCCCTCACTTCGCCGGGTAGTTGAAGTAACGTGTTGAGAAAACACCGAACATCTGCATCAAGATCCAGGACATCACGAGATAGAACAGCGTCACCGTCCCGTAGACCTCGAAGCTGCGAAAACTGCTGGACTCGATGATCTGAGCGACCGAGGTCAGCTCATAGGCGGAGATCGCCGAGGCGACGCTGGTCGTCAGCGTCAACAGGATGAACTGGCTGGTCAGCGACGGATAGATGGCGCGCAGCGCCGGCTTCAGCACGATCAGCCGGAAGACCTGCGCCTTGTGCAGGCCGAGCGCCAGGCCGGCTTCGACCTGCCCCTTGCCGATCGATTGCACGCCGCCGCGGATGATCTCGATCGCATAGGCGCCGCCATTGATCCCGAGGGCGATGATGGCGGTCGGGGTGGGATCGAGACGCAGGCCCAGGAACGGCAAGGCGAAGAAGATGAAGTAGATCTGCACCAGGAACGGCGTGTTGCGGATCAGCTCGACGAAGGCGATGACGAGCCAGCGCAGCTGCCTGATGCGCGAATCGCGCAGGACCACACCGCCGACACCGATCACGATGGCGAGCGCCATTCCGGCGAGCGCCAGGCCGAGAGTGCCCGCGCAGCCCCAGAGCAAGCTGGGCAGCGCCGCGATCACCGGACCAAAGTCGAGCTTGTAGTCCACGGCGTTCTCCCCTCATCTCGGCCGATCTCATTCGACGGATCGGCCGACAGTCTTTGCGAGAATTGCTTCAGGCGCTCCTTGCAAGCGCGTATTGGGCGAGCAGAAGGCGAGCCGCGTCGTAGACGCGGCGCGCATGCTCCTCCGCCGGATGCCCGGTATTCGGGACCTCGACCGATAGTGTCACGTCGTCGGACAACTCGGCGAGCAGCCGCCGCAAGGGCAGCGCCCCCTCGCCAGGTGGCAGGCGGCCCCCGCGCGCCTCCTGGATGATGGCTGCCGTGGTGGCCGGCCGAACGGCCGGCGCATCGCAGAGCTGGGCACTGCGGATGAAGCCGCGAGGTGTCTTGCGCAGCTCGACGGGATCACTTCCCGAGCGCGAAAGGTGCAGCGCGTCGACCAGCACCCCGCCATTTTGGCGGCCCGCGTCACGGACCACCTCGGTCGCGATCCGCAGGGTCGAGACCTGGCGCCAAGCCATGATCTCGATATCGACACCCATGCCGTATCCGTCGGCGAGGTCGCAGAGCGCCGCGAAATTGCTGACCAGGCGGACGCGATCGGGGTCGTCTCCGCACAGGCTGACGCGCCGCGCGCCAAGCTCGGCTGCGCTCTCGAGCATCGGCTTCAGCCGCTCGGGCTCGAAATCCGCATCGATGGTCACGAACTCGATATCGTAGACGCGGATGCCCGTCTCCGCGAGGCTTGCGCGCATGGCGCGCATCAGCGCGCTTCCGGTCGGGATCTCGTAGAAGGGCGCGCCCGGAAAGGCCGGATGGAGCCGCAACCCGACGCAGGCAAAGCCGATGCGGGCTGCCATCGCGACGAGGTCGAGTGGCTCGACATCGATCGTCGTAAAATGCGCGATGCCGATCGGCGGCGGCGAGGCGGAGGAGATGTTCACGCGATCGCCTTTCCGCGGGTCAGGGCTTGAGAATGTCGGAGAGGCGGTTGCGCAAATTGGTGCCGGTGCGCTGGATGTGCTCGCGCAGCTTTTCACCGGCATAGGTCGCGTCGCGAGCGACTGCTCCTTGCGCGATCTCGCTGTGCTCGGCCGCCACGTTGCGGTCGCCGCCCTGCGTGACCAGAAACACACGGCGGTAGCGGTCGTTGAGATTGTGCAGCATCAGGCAGAAATTCAAGAGCAGCGGCATGCCGCAACCGGCGAGTAGCGCCATGTGAAAATCGCGATGGGCGTGCTCCCAGGCCTCAAGCGTCTTCGAGTCGGCAGGATCGCGGACCGTGCGGTTCAGACTATGCAGGGCCCGCATCACCTCGCTTTCCCATTTCAGGTCGCCATTGGCTATGGCAGCGGAGAGCGCGAGGCTCTCGAACTCGACGCGCAGCCTCGTGATCTCGGCGAGGTTGCTCAAGGATACGGGCGCGACCGTGTAGCCGCGGTTGTCGTGCAACTCGACGAGGCCGACCGCGATCATCCGGGCGAGGGCCTCCCGCAAAGGGCTGAGGCTGACGTCGAACTGTCGTCGGACATTCTCAAGATTGATCTTCGTGCCGGGCTTGAGCTCGCCGGCGAGGATCGCCTCGCGAAGACGATCGACCAGGCGGGTCGCCTTGGTATGTGCCGCCTTGGCATTCTTGGCCTCTTCCGGACCCACGCGCCGAAAATCGGACGGCGACAGCGCTTCTCGATCGGCCGCAGCATCACCCGCGCTTAGAACCGCTCCGGACTCAGGCCCGTCGTTTCGCTGTTCGGAGAATTCGTTCACTGCACACATCCGGCGTGACGCAGCTTCGCCGGCATGAGCAACGCCCAACCGGACAATCTGGCCGGATCACTGCGGCCCGCCACCTTCACCTTCCCACCCCTTCACCGCCCGCGTTCATGGCTCCGTCGCCTCACAGTTCGCGTCTTTTTCAATATCATCGATGATGACTAGAAGAAACGATTTTGTGTGTCAAGTAGCAGATCAAAAGAGGATTTTGCTAGAAATCTCCGCAAGCTCTTGTTTTACAAAAATCTTAGATATTTCAATATATTATATTGACAGATAATCACCTATTGGCCAATCGAATCCTAATTCGTCCACGCATATCGAGCGAAGCGTCGTTGACATATAATCGATTATCAGAGAAAGAATTCGTGTGGTGCGAGGGACGCAGATGATCATCAAGAACCAGAACGACGTGACGACCGACGCGCTGGCCGTAATGCAGCGGACGACCGATCCGCGTCTCCGGGAGATCATGGTCGCGCTGGTAAAGCATCTGCACGCCTTCATCCGCGATGTGCGGCTGACCGAAACCGAGTTCCGCGAGGCGACTGCCATCCTCAACGAGATGGGGAATCTCACCTCCGACACGCATAACGAGCCCGTGCTGATGGCCGGATCTCTCGGCGTGTCTTCGCTCGTCTGCCTGCTCAACAACGGGGATAACGGCAACTCGGAGACGTCGCAGTCGCTCTTGGGCCCGTTCTGGCGCCTGAATTCGCCGAGGGTGCCGAATGGCGGCACGATCATCCGATCCGATACACCGGGCGATCCGCTCCTGGTCACGGCCCGCGTTGTGGATCGGGCCGGCAGGCCCATCGTTGGAGCCGAAGTCGACATCTGGCACGCCTCGCCGGTCGGGCTCTACGAGAACCAGGATCCCGAGCAAGCCGACATGAATCTGCGCGGCAAGTTCACCACCGACGCCGATGGGCGCTTCTGGTTCAGCACGGTCAAGATGGTCGGCTATCCGTTGCCGACCGATGGCGTGGTCGGCCGACTCCTGAAGGCACAGAACCGCCATCCCTATCGCCCGGCGCATCTGCACGTCCTGATCGTCAAGCCGGGTTACAAGGTTCTGATTTCACAGGTCTATGATCCGAAGGATCCGTATATCGACACCGACGTGCAGTTCGGCGTCACGAAGGCGCTGCTGGGCGACTATGTGCGCCATGACGAGCCGCATCCCTCCGATCCGAAGGTCGCCCGGCCGTGGTACTCGCTCGACTACACCTATGTGATGGAAGGGGGCGAGACGCTGCTGCCGAAGCCGCCGATCAAGTAGCGAACACCTCGCCGAAACCACAAGAACACTGTCCGATGACCACAGGGAGACTGCGATGCTGACCGAAGACGAGCGCCGGCGCGGCGCCGAGGATCTGGCGCGGGCCGAACGCGAGCGCAAGGCGATCCCGCAGCTGAGCAAGACCTTCCCGCACATTGAGATAGAGGACGCCTACCGCATCCAGGATCTCTGGGCCGAGGCTCGGATCGCCAAAGGCGCCCGCATGGTCGGCCACAAAATCGGCCTGACCTCGCGCGCCATGCAGATGGCCTCTAAGATGACGGAGCCGGATTACGGGCGCATCCTCGACGACGCCCTCTACAATGACGGCGCCCAGATCCGCGCCGACAGCTTCCTTAAGCCGCGCCTCGAGGTGGAGCTCGCCTTCGTCATGGGCGAGGACCTCGAAGGACCGGGCGCGCGCATCTATGACGTGATGCGGGCGACCGAAATGGTCGTACCGGCGCTCGAGATCATCGATTATCGCACGGAGGTTCCGCGCGCCATCGCCGACACCATCGCCGACAACGCCGCCTTCGGGGCGATCGTGGTCGGGGGGCGCCCGATCCGCCCGATGGATGTCGACATCCGTTGGATCGGCGCCACCTTGTCGAAGAACGGTATCATCGAGGAATCCGGCATGTCGGCCGCTATCATGGGCCACCCGGCTGCCGGCATCGCCTGGCTGGTCAATAAGCTGCATGCCGTCGGCGCCAAGCTGAAAAAGGGCCAGATCGTGCTGGCCGGCTCCTTCACCCGCCCCGTGGACATAGCCGCCGGCGATGTGGTCCACGCAGATTACGGCCCACTCGGCGCCCTCGGCGTGTCGTTCGTCTAAGGCGCCATTGAAGGGATGGCAGCAGTCGATTCTGTTGGACGTCAAGGAGTGAGGACGAACGCCACGGGGATCGGCGTCCGCGTCGAGTTGGAGAACCTGATCGGCGGCCAAGCGCAGGAATGGCCGCGCCCGCTGCCGAGGCTGGCGCGCATCTGCATCTCTACGGCCAGGATGTCGCAGCCCCCGGCCGCAAGATGGGCCATGTGACGCGGCTGCGGAGCGGCGAGTAGAGCTCGGTCGGGGCTAGGGTCGCGGCCCCACCACAAGCACTGCGAAGCTTCCGGGCACCGCCACAGGTCGGGCGGCGCCGACCGCCGACGCGAATTGCGCCGAGGGCAGGTAGACCCGACCGGTCGAGGGATCGAGCGCGGCGGTGCGCGCGCCCTTCGCCGTCTCCAGGCTCTGCACGACCTCCGGCTTCGGCGAAAGGCTGATCACGGCGAGCGTGCCGTCGCCTCCCGAGGGAATGAAGGCGAGGCCGCGGCGCGCATCGTAGAGCGCTCCATCGGGCCGGGGTCCGATGGCGAGGCTTGCAACCTCGTGCCCGTCCGGAGCGGATAGCTTCGCGACCCCGTTGGCGCAGGCGGACAGGATCAGCCGGGCGTCCGGCGCATAGGCGATGCCGGTCGGATGATTGCAGCCTCTCAACGGAAAGCGGGTCACTAGCTTGCGGGCCCGCGTGTCGATCACCGCGACCTCGTTGCGGTCCGCCACGTTGACGTAGAGATGGCCTTCGCCGTCGGCGGCGCCGAGCTCGAGCGCCCCTCCGACCGCGACCGTCGCCACCAGCTGCGCGCTCGCCGGGTCGACGACGCTGATATCGCCGGAACCCGCGTTCATCACCCATAGGCTGCCCGTCGCCGGGTCATAGGCGGCAGCGTCCGGGTTCTTCCCGACCGGCAAGCTGGCGATGACTTGACCCGTTGCGCCTTCGAAGACCGTGGCGGTGTCGTTTCCTCCATTGGTCGAGATGACGCGCGTCGTACCCGGTATCGGCAGGGCCGCATGGCCGCGATTGCTCGGGACGAGGTTTGGCGTGACCTGGCCTATCGCGAGATCGACCGCCATGACGCCCGAGGGGCGAGCCACGTAGAGACGCCCCGATACGGGATCGACGCCGGCGAGATCCCAGCCGCCGTCAGGGCCGGCGATTCGCGCCAAGATGCGATAGGAGGGCGGAGCGGCAGTCTGCGCGACCGCCGCACCCACGAGCAGGAGCACGGCCAGCGCCGTGAAGATCGGCTTCGACATAGGCACGATGCGGCTCCCTTGAAATGGCCTCGCAATGCCTACGCTCGCGGCCCGGCGCGGACATGGTAATGCGCGGTTTCCGCCCTTAGCCGCCGACCCGATCGGGCTTCGCACCCTACCCCTTATCCGTCACCGAGAAGCCCTGCCAATAAGGGTCGCGATCATCGACGATGATGGTGTTCTGGCCGGTCACCCGGGCCCAGCCTTCGATCGAGGGCACGATGGCGTCGAGATCGCCCACCTTGGTTCGGCCCTCGATGCGCCCGGTGAAGCTCGACAAGATGATGCTCTCATGGACGAACTCGTCGCCCTCCTTCAGCTTGCCGAGCGCCGCGAGCTGCGCCATGCGGGCCGAGGTCCCGGTTCCGCAAGGCGAGCGATCGATCGCCTTGTCGCCGTAGAACACGGCATTGCGGGCGCCGCCCCCCTTGGTCTTCGGCTCCCCGGTCCACATCACATGGGTGAGCTTGTCGAGCGCGGGGTTCTCGGGATGCACGATGCTGTGGCGCTTGTTGAAGGCCGTGCGCAGGCGCGGGCTCAGCCGGACGATGTCGGAGGGCTCGATGCCGTCGAGCCCTCGGTAATTCGCCTGCGGCTCGACGATCGCGTAGAAATTGCCCCCATAGGCCACGTCGACGCTCAGCTTGCCGATCCCCTCGACCTCGACCTCGTAGCCCCGCCCGCGCAGGAAGGACGGCACGTTGAGGATGCGCACGCTCTCGACATAGGGCCCGTTCTGCACATAGCGCGCCTCGACGAGGCCGGCCGGCGTATCGAGCCGCAGCAGCCCGGGGGTCCTCGGCGTCACGAGGCCGTATTCGATGATGGTCGTCACCGTGCCGATGGTGCCATGGCCGCACATGGGCAGGCAGCCCGAGGTCTCGATGAAGAGGATGCCGACATCGCAATCTTGGCGCGTCGGCGGATAAAGGATCGAGCCCGACATGATGTCGTGGCCGCGCGGCTCGAACATCAGCGCCGTCCTGACCCAGTCATGGTGGTTGAGGAAGTCCTGGCGGCGCTCGAACATGGTCGCGCCCTCGAGGCGCGGTATCGAGCCGCCCGTCACCACCCGAACCGGGTTGCCGCAAGTATGGCCGTCGATGCAGAAGAAGGTCGTGCGCATGGCTGACGCTTAGCGCGCGAGGCGGGCCCTGTCACGCGCAGCTCTGTCCCCGTCAGTGCCTTTCGTTCGCGCGTCCGCAGCGCTGCTTGCCGGCCTCGCCGCGAGCAGGGCCGGTTGCGTCGCATTGTTGCGCAAGCTCTTGGTTGCGTTGCGCAAGCTCTTGCCAAACAGCGCGCTTTGCTGTCCCGCTAGCTTAGCGCAATCGCCCCGACGGACGGCAGCGGAATGTCCGATCTCCTGTTGAGCATCTTCGCCGGCGCAATCG
>JBIOEK010000033.1:0-14202 GCA_044445925.1 Hyphomicrobiales bacterium | reverse complement strand
GCTCGGTCAGGCGGGCGATCTCGGCGGCGCTCGGCGCCAAGGCGGCTTCGCTCCAGCCTGCGGCATCGCCCTCGAAGGCGCGTGAGCCCGTGGTGACGCGCAGCCTTCCATCGGCTTCCTGGCGGCCGGCGCAATCGGCATTGGCGACGCCGAGGACTTGATCGAGCGCGCGGGGCAGGATCTCGGTCTGCAGCACATGCACGATCGTGACGGCGAGCGGCAGGTCGAGGCCGAGCGGCGCGAGCAGCGCCGGCGTGTTCACGCCCGCGGCCAGGATTACCGCGCCCGCCGGCACGTAGCCTCCGCTCGTCTCGACACCTGCGACGCGTCCATGCTCGACGCGGATGGCATGCGCCGCGACGCCCTCGCGGATGACCGCGCCTTTCGCTCTCGCGGCTTGCGCCAAGGCGCGCGTTGCCTTGACCGGGTTGGCATGGCCGTCGCTCGGGCAGAAGGAGGCGGCGAGCACATGCTCGGAGATCGCCGGGGCGATGTCGCGCACGGCGCGATTGTTCGCCAGGAAAGCGAGATCGAGGCCTTGGGCGCGCTGCTCTTCGACGAGCGCGCGGATGGTCTCGACCTCGCTGTCGCTGCGCGCCAATCTGAGATTGCCGTGCCGGCGGTATTCCACATCCTGGCCGAGGCGCTCCTCGAGCGTCGGCCAGATCGCGACCGCGGCGCGGGCGAGCGGCAGCTCGGCGAGGTCGCGCCCAGATTGGCGCACACCGCCCAGCGTCCAGCCGGACGCCATGGCGGCGATGGCGCGCCGCTCGATCAGCGTGACGGCGTGACCCTCCTCGGCGAGCGACAGGGCGGCGGCCGTTCCGGTGATGCCTCCGCCGATGACGACAATATCGGGCATGGCAAAGTCAAAGCTCGCTATCGTGAGGTCGTGTCAAGACGGGTTCGAGACGGCCTGCACCTGACCTTCAAAGGCCCCAGGCGTCAACCTTCACGACGCGGTCATCGAGCCCATACGTTGCCGCTTGCCCAAATGGACTTTAGAGCGTGCGTCCACAAGACACCATGCGCTATCACCAGCCTTCAGACCGAATAGGAGCTCGCCCCAAGCGACGCATGGAGCGATCCGCCCCATGGCCGAATGAGAGGAAGCCTAAATGTCGCAACTGCCTTCACATGGGAACGCGCCCGATCCGCGCACGCTTGCCTGCCTCGAGAAGCTGATCGGCTTCGACACGGTCAGTCGTAACTCGAACCTCGCGCTCATCGATTGGGCGCGGGCGCATCTCGAGGCTCAAGGCGCCAAGATCCGCATGGATTGGAGCAAGGATCGCCGCAAGGCCAATATGCTGGCGAGCTTCGGCGAGGGGCCGGGCGGAATCGTGCTGTCGGGGCACACCGACGTGGTTCCGGTCGACGGCCAGAGCTGGACGAGCGACCCCTTCACCGCGACCGTGCGCGACGGCAAGCTGTTCGGGCGCGGTGCCTGCGACATGAAGGGGTTCGTCGGCGTGGTCCTCGGCCATGCGCCGGATTACCTAAGCGCCGCCTCGCGCGAGCCTATCCATGTCGCGCTCACCTATGACGAGGAGCTCGGCTGCCTCGGCATCCCGCATCTGATCGCGGCCATGCAGGGCTGGGGCATCGAGCCCGCGGGCTGCCTCGTCGGCGAGCCCACCTCGATGCGCCCAGTCTCGGCTCATAAGGGCGGCCGGGTCTATCGCTGCAAGATCACCGGCAAGGCCGCGCATTCTTCGCTCGCCCCCGATGTCGTCAACGCCGTCGAATACGCGGCGCGCATCGTATCGCTGATACAGTCCATCGCCAATCGCGAACGGCGCGAGGGCCTGCGCGACGAGAAATTCGACGTGCCGCACACCACGATCTCGACCAATCTCTTCAATGGCGGCACGGGCGCCAATATCGTGCCGGCGGCAGCCGAATTCCTGTTCGACTTCCGCTACGTGCCGGGCTTCGATCCGGATGCGCTGATCGCCGAGATCGAGGGCTTTGCAAAGGGAGGGCTCGTGCCGCGCATGCAGGCGGTCGATCCGCGCAGCGGGATCGAGTTCGAGCTCATCAACGCCATTCCGGCGCTCGACGCCAAGGAGACGGACGCCATCTTCCGGCGTGTCTGCGGCCTCGTGCCCGGCGAAGCCGTCGAGAAGGTGTCCTATGGCACCGAAGCCTCGTTCTTCCAGAATTGCGGCGTGCCTTCCGTGGTCTGCGGCCCCGGCAGCATCGCGCAGGCCCATAAGGCGGACGAGTTCGTGACCCTGGAGCAGCTCGCTCGCTGCGACCGCTTCATCGACGGGCTGATCGGCGCAAGTGCCGTTTGAGAGCCACTTTCGCAAGGATGAGCGGAAATCGTTCAGGCGCGGGCCGTTGGTCTCCAGGCATTTTCCGAGGCGAAACGATATCGCTTCCTTCGCAACGGCTCAGGAAGCGCGCAAGATCCGGCGCGCCGGATGCTCGGCTTGCGAGGCCGCGCCCGGCCGGAGCTTGGCGACCGCCGCCGCCGCCCGCTCGACAACGGCTGGGCTTCGCGCGCCGACGAAGGCCTCGATCGCCTGCGGCTTGCCAAAGAGGAAGCCTTGGGCGGATTGGCAGCCAAGCGCTGCGAGGCCGTTGAACTGCGCTTGGGTTTCGATCCCTTCCGCGATCACCTCGATATCGAGATCGCGGCCGAGATTGATGACGGCCCGCACGACCGCGCCGTTCACCTTGTCCTTGTCGAAGGTGGCGATGAAGGATCGGTCGATCTTGATCTTGTCGAACGGAAATTTCTGCAGGTAGTGAAGCGAGGAATGCCCTGTGCCGAAATCGTCGAGGGCGATCTTCACGCCGAGCTGCCGCAGCTGGCGCAGGGCGTCCTTGGTGAATTTGTCGTCCTGCAACAAGACGGTCTCGGTGATCTCGAGAACCAGCCGCTTCGCGGGAAGCCCCGAAACGGCGAGCGCGCTCACGATCGTCTTGACGATGTTGCGGCTGCGGAACTGAAAGGGCGAGAGGTTGACGGAGACATAAGGCTCCCCGGGCAGGCGCGCGACCTGCGCGCAGGCTTGCCGCAGAACCCACTCGCCGATCGCCTCGATGATGCCGATCTCCTCGGCGATCGGGATGAACATCGATGGCGCGATCCGGCCGCGCAGCGGATGTTGCCAGCGAATCAGGGCCTCGAAGCCCTCCGTGGCTCCGGTCGTGAATGCGATGATCGGCTGGTACTCGACGATGAACTCGGCCCTGGCGAGCGCGCCGCGCAGATCGACCTCGATCTTGCGCCGCTCCTGCAGCGAGGCCTCGATCTCGTGGTCGAAGCGCCTGCATATATTGCGCCCATCGGCCTTGGCTTCGTAGAGCGCGATGTCGGCGTTCTTGATCAGCTCCTGCACATCCTCGCCGTCATCCGGCGCCAGCGCGATGCCGATGCTGACGCCGACATCGACATGGTGCGGGCCGATCTTGTAGGGCGCGTTCAGCGAACGCACGATCCGAGCGCCTAGCTCGCCGATCTCGTTGTCCTCCTTGGGGCCGAACCGGATCACGGCGAATTCATCCCCGCCGAGTCGCGCCACGACATCCTCCGCCCTGACGCATCTCCTCAGCCGGCGCCCGGCAAGGCGCAGCAGCGTGTCGCCGGCCGCGTGCCCCAGCGTGTCGTTGACTTCCTTGAAGCGGTCGAGATCGAGATAATAGAGCGCGAACGGCCCCGAGGTCGCGATCTCGCCCAGCGCTTGCTCGATGCGCTGCGTCAGCGAGGCGCGGTTGGGCAGGCCCGTGAGGGTGTCGTGATGCGCCATATAGGCGATCTTCGCCTCGGAGTGCATGCGTGCCGAGGCATCGAGGACGGTGCCCTCGAAGACATCCGGCTGTCCGTCCTCGCGTCGCACGCACCAGGCGGTTTCCGAGACCCAGATCTTCTCGCGCGTCTTGTGCCGGTAGACCTCAGATATGAAATCCGTCACCCGGCCCTTGCTGCGCATCTCGTGCAGGAACTCGTCGCGGCGCCTGGGGTCGACATACCATTGCCGCGCGATGTCGTTGACGCTGGAGAGCATCTCGGCTTCGCTGGCGTAGCCGTTGAGCTGCACCAAAGCGGGGTTCGCCCGCAATTGCTTGCCCTCCAGGGTCGAGCGGTAGATGCCGACGACGGCGTTCTCGAACAGGCCGCGATACTCGGCTTCCGCCTGCTTCAGCGCCTCCTCCTTCTTGACGCGGTCGGTGATGTCCGAGAAGGTCCGGACCGCGCCGCCGTCGTCGAGCAAGACCGTGCGGATTTCCAGCACCCTTCCGTTCGGGCGTCGGCGTTCATAGACCGGCGGCGATTTGAAGATACCGCCGGCTCGGATCCATTCGACGATGTCCTGGCTGGCCCCGGAGAACTCGCCGGTCGTCCATTGATGTTCGACGATCTGCCTGAAATGCAGAGGATCGGTCAATATCCTCCTCGGCAATTCCAGCAACTCGACGAATTTCTTGTTATATAGCCGCACACGATGCTCGGCATCGATCATGAGCATGCCTTGCTCGACATTGTTGAGCGTAAGGTCGAGCACCGCCCTGACCGAAGCGAGCTCATCCTCGAGGCTCGCGATCCGCTCATTGTCCACCCCGGGATCGGCGCGATGCTCGAGGGCCGGAGCGACTGCCGCCGCATGGGCATGCCGATTGCCCGAGCGCTGCTTGCCCGCCTCGTCTCGAGCCGAAGCTTCGGGATCCGCCGGGGCAATGAGGTTCGGCGATCGCGGGACGTGACGCCTGATGCTCCTGGTCATGCCCCGCCGCCTTCGCTTCTGACACCAGATCCCGCCATTGCGCTCTTGTGCCTCGAACTTATACGCCGATGTTGCTTAACTGGTTGTAATCAAGGCCAAACTTCGTTGCCGCTAGGTTAATGGATCGGCACGAGGATCGCATGTATCTTATCGGCCTGGAGAATTCTTCTTGGCGAAACACGCCGCCGCGAAACCGGGGGGTCGAACCGGTCCCCGATAGAAGATGCGACAAATCAAAAGCTTGGACGCATCGCGCGATTCGACTCGAGCGGAAACGGCTCCGTGTCGCGTCAACTATCGCCGCGCGGGATCGGGGCGGAGCTCGCGACTTGCCCCGCGGCCTCCCTTTCGAGGAAGCCCTTCATGAGCGGCAGGCGGTCGACGATCCCGAGGCCCAGGTCGCGCAAGGCGCGCAAGGCGGGAAGGTCGTTCGAGAACAGCTTCACGAGGCCATCCGTCAGGGCGCCCATGGCGATCGTGTCGAACCGCCTGGCGCGTTGATAGGACGACAAGGCGTGAGCCGAGCCGGGATCGAGGCCGAGGCGAGCCGCGTCGCCTGCGGCCTCGGCGAGCGCCGCGACATCTCGCAAGCCGAGATTGAGCCCCTGCCCGGCGACCGGGTGGACGCTATGGGCGGCATCCCCGACGAGAGCGAGGCGCGGCCCGATGAAGCTGCGTGCCGCTCCGCAGCTCAGCGGATAGGAGGCGATGGGCCCCTCGAGGCGCAGATGCCCGAGCTCATGGCCGAAGCGCCGCGTGATCTCCGAGACGAGCTCCGCGTCGCGAAGCGCGAGGAGCCGCTTCGCCTCCTCGATGCCTTCCGCCCAGACGATCGAGGAACGGCGCCCCTTCAGCGGCAGGATGGCAAACGGCCCCCCCGGCAGGAAATGCTCATGGGCGCGCCCGCCATGCAGGCGCTCATGGAGGATGGTCGTGGTCAGGCCGAGCTGCGCGTATTTCCAGCCGATCCAGCCGATGCCGGCGAGCTCGCGGCAGAAAGAGCGCGCCCCGTCGGCCGCCACCAAGAGCTCGGCGGCGATCGCGTGCCCCCCGGTCATGGTCACGCGGATCGCGTCGCCCGAGGCCCGGATGCCGCGCACCGGATCGAAGAGGCGCTCGATCCTGGCCATCTGCGCCTTGCGGCCGAGCGCTTCCTGCAGGGCTTGCGCCTCGACCATATGGGCGAGCGCTTCCCCGGGCCCCGCCTCGCCCCCGAAGGACAGGAAGCTCGGTCGCACCAAATCCTCGAGCCGGCTGTCGGTGATGACGATGTCGAGGATGGGCTCGGCGCCCTCTTCCAGCTCGTGCCAGACGCCGAGCTTGCTCAAGAGACGCCGCGAAGAGGGCGCGATCGCGAACGCGCGCCCGTCGAGGGCCGCGCCCCGCGCCGGCGGGGCGGCCGCCATGACGATGCGCGCCTTCTCGCCGAGCGCGTCGCGCAAGGCGATGGCGGCCGCGAGCGCGACGATGCCGTCGCCCGCCACGAGCACGGCCGCGCGCTCCGCCGCCTTGGCTTCGGCGGGAGCAGGCTCGCTCGGCTCAGACCTCGTTCCGTCGTGCCGCATCGGTGCCTTCGGTGGCATGGTCGAACGCATCTTTGCTCTCTATCCGCGGCCCCGCATGGCTCTTGACGCGGGCCCGCCGAATGGTCCTATTCCGGCACGCGGTTTGCGCCCGGCATCGCGGCTTGGCAAGCCGGGGCCCTCGAAATCCGGGGATCGACTTTGGCGAATGGACAGGAAGCCGCGACAGGATTTCCACGACCGATGAGCAATGCTGTTCGCGACCTCATGGCGATCCTCGATCTCGAGCCTCTCGAGATCAACCTGTTTCGAGGCCGCAGCCCGCAGGCGGGCTGGCAGCGCGTCTTCGGCGGGCAGGTCATCGGCCAGGCCCTGGTCGCCGCCTGCCGCACGGTCGAGGGGCGAAGACCCCATTCCCTGCACGCCTATTTCATTCTGCCGGGCGATCCGGCCGTACCCATCATCTACGAAGTCGAGCGGCTGCGCGACGGCAGGAGCTTCTCGACGCGCCGCGTCAGCGCCATCCAGCATGGCCATCCGATCTTCGCGATGTCGGTGTCCTTCCATATCGAGGAGGAAGGCCTGTCCCACTCCATCCCGATGCCCGAAGTGCCGGGCCCCGAGGAGCTGCCGGGCGAATCCGAGATCAAGAACCGCATCATGCCGGCGATGCCGGATCCTGTGCGCGGCTATTTCGAGCGCGAGCGCCCGATCGAATTGCACCCGGTCGAGTATGACCGGTATATTTCCCATGAGCCGCGCCAGCCGGTGTTCAATCTGTGGATGCGCACCACCTCTCCGCTTCCCGACGATCCGGTGCTGCACCAATGCGTGCTCGCCTATGCGTCGGACCTCACCCTCCTCGATACCTCGCTCGTCGCGCATGGCCGCACGCTGTTCGAGCGGGCCTTCCAAGGGGCGAGCCTCGATCACGCCATGTGGTTCCACGCCCCGTTCAGAGCCGATGAATGGCTGCTCTACAGCCAGGATTCGCCCTTCTCGGGCGGGGCGCGCGGCTTCTCGCGCGGCTCGATCTTCTCGCGTGACGGGCGTCTCGTCGCCTCCGTGGCGCAGGAAGGCCTGATCCGCCTGCGGCGCGAGCCGGGTGCCTTGAATGCCAAGCCCGCTCCCGCGTCCAAGCCCGCTCCCGCGTGACGCCATGAGCAACTCCGTCGCCACCGGCCTCTCTGGCGTGCGCGCCGTCATCGAGCGCGCCGCCGCCGCGAACGGCCGGGAAGCCGCGAGCATCACCCTCATCGCCGTATCGAAGACCGTGGTGCTCCCCGGCATCGAGGAGGCCCTCGCCGCTGGCCAGCGCGTCTTCGGCGAGAACCGGGTCCAGGAAGCCAAGGCGAAATGGCCCGGGCTGAAGGCCCGCTTCCCCGACATCGAATTGCATCTCATCGGTCCCTTGCAGACCAACAAGGTGCGCGATGCGGTCGCCCTCTTCGACGCCATCCATGCGCTCGACCGCGACAGCCTCGCCGCGGCGCTCGCCAAGGAGATCGCCAGAGGGACCGGCAAGGGGAGCCGCGCCCCAACCTTGTTCGTCGAGGTCAATACGGGCGGGGAAGCATCCAAAGCCGGCATCGCGCCGGGCGAGGCCGATGCCTTCATCGATGCCTGCCGCGAGCGCCATGGCCTGACGATCTCGGGGCTGATGTGCATCCCTCCGCAGGGCGAGCCCGCGGCGCCGCATTTCAAGCTCCTCGCCAAGATCGCCGAGCGCAACGGGCTGCGCTTCCTGTCGATGGGGATGAGCGCCGATTACGAGGAGGCGATCGCCCATGGGGCGACCCATATCAGGGTGGGGACGGCGATCTTCGGGGCGCGGCAGGCGGTCTGACACGTCACCTGCTGTTGCTGGGGCTGGAGGCAGGGCTGTAGCTTTCCTGTCACCTACGTGAAACCACAATCCAGACCCCGCAACCCAGGAGAGCCGCATGCAGCGCCGTGACCTCAATTCCCCTGACGCCCCTGCGCCCGTCGCCGCCTATACCCAGGCCGTCGAGGTCGCCGGCGCCACCCGCATCTTGTATATCAGCGGCCAGGTCGGGGTCAGGATGGACGGCACCATTCCCGACGACGTCGCCGAGCAGAGCCGGCTCGCCTGGCGCAATCTCGCGGCCCAGCTCAAGGCCGCCGGCATGACCTTGGACAATCTCGTCAAGATCACCACCATCCTGCCGAACCATGCCGATCTTGCCGCGAGCCGCACCGGGCGCAGCGAGGTGCTGGGCGATCGCCGCCCGGCCAGCACCCTGATCGTGGGCGGGCTCGCCAATCCCGCCTGGAAGATCGAGGTCGAGGGCATCGCCGTCGCCTGAGGGCCGCTCCGAGGCGGCCGAGGAGGGGCTGGCGCAGAAGATCACCGTATCGGCCGCGGCGATCAGCGAAGCGAGCCGTTCCTTAAGCGAGCGGCGAAGCGGCCGCGAGCATCGAGGGGCGGGCCTTCATGCGCTCGAGCCACGCCTCTATCCGGGCATGGCGCCGCAGCAGGGCCGCTCCCTCCGGCGCGACCGCGAGATAGATCAGCATCGGGGCCGCATGCAGGTCCGCGAGCGAGGGCTCATCGCTTTCGCCCGCGAGCCACCGGGCCTCTCCCATGAAGCCCTCGAGCACGGCGAGGCAGCGCTCGGAGGCCGTGAGGGCGGCGGCGATCTTCGTCTCGTCGGACGCCTGCCCCCGGCTCGGCTTGCGCACCCGCTCGACGAAGATGTCCCAGACCATCGGGCGGTAGGCGTAGGAATCGAGGATTCCGACGATCTGCGCCATGCGCGCCCGCCCCTGTGCGGTCGAAGGCTGCAACGGCTTTCCCGGAAAGCTTTCATCCACATAACGGCAGATCGCCTGCGTCTCGAAGAGCTCGAAGGCGTCATGGGAGAGCGCGGGGATGCGTCCGAAGGGATGGCGTCGCAAATAAGCTTTCGGCGGCCCGTCGGGCCCGAAGATCTCGACCTCCTCGAATTCGTGCTCGACGCCCTTCTCGATGAGAGCGAGGCGGGCGATGCGCGTGTAGACGCTGTAGCTTGCGCCGTAGAGGATGGGGGATGTCATCCGTGCGACTCCTGCGGCGGCGCCGACCTCCGATCGGCCTGGGCTCGGGATTTCGGCCGACGCAGCCCAAAGCACAATGTGCCGATCAACGCATGCCGCGCGGCATCGTCAATTGCCAGGTGAGATGGGCCTTCACGGTCGGCGATTCGCCGGCGATGATGCTGTAGACGCAAGTGTCGCGCAGCGTGCCGTTCGCCATTCTCGAATGATTGCGCAAGATGCCGTCGAGCTTGGCCCCGAGACGTTCGATGCCGCGGCGGCTCCGCTGATTGACGAAATGCGTCCGGAACTCGACCGCGATGCAGTCCTTTGTCTCGAACGCATGGGTCAGCAGCAGCAGCTTGCATTCCGTGTTGATCGCCGTGCGCTGCCGCGATGCGCGATACCAGGTGGCGCCGATCTCGAGGCGCCGGTTCGCCGCATCCAGGTTGAGATAGCTCGTCATGCCGACCGCGCTGCCCGTGGCCGCATCCAGGACGGCGAAGGGAAGAGCCATGCCGTTGGCCTGCAGGGCGAGGCGGCGTTCGATATCGGCGCGCATCATCTGCGGCGCCGGAACCGTGGTGTACCAGAGCTTCCACAACTCACCGTCAAGGACAGAATCGACAAGATCGTCGTGGTGGTCGAGCGACAATGGCATCAAAAGGGCGTGCGCCCCCTTCAATGTCACGGGTTCGAGGAAGGTGACGCCTTGCCCGCTGCGCGCAGCGGCGCCGCTCGCCGGGATCATGGCGCTAGCGGCCGCGCGATTTCGAAGCCGTTAGGGCATCCTTGCCACCGGAACAGGCGCCATCCTGCCCGGCTTCGGTGAGCACCTCGTCGAGCCGCCGGCCGCGCCGATAGAGCGCGATGTCCTCGCCGCGCCGGGCTTCGCCATGTTGCCTTGGGCATTCGACGATCTCGCCGACCACGGTCTGAACCGGCACGACGCCTGCCCAGATTGGCAAGGAGTAATCGGCCTCGTCGTCGCGAGGAGGCCCGGAACGCGTCTTCGCCGAGGCCTCCTCGATGCGCATCGAGATGATGGTCGTGCCCTTCACTTCCTGGGCGTTCGGCTGCTTGATGGCTTCATAGCGTCCCGGGAAATAGCGGTTCACGAAGGAGCGCAGGGCTGCGGCCTTCTCTTGCGCGTCCCCGATCAATTGCGCCGTCCCGAAAGCCATGACCGAGCGGTAATTGATCGAGTGGTGGAAGGCCGAGCGCGACAAAACGATGCCGTCGACATGGCAGACCGTGAGACAGGCCGGTATCCCCTTGGCCAAATTGCGCAGCATCCGGCTCGCGGAGGAGCCGTGCCAGAAAAGGCGGTCGCCCTCCCGCCAGAAGGCGGTCGGCGTGCAATAGGGCTGGCCGTCGATGGTGTAGGCGACGTGGCAGAGCAGGGCAGCGTCGAGGATGCGGTAGATGTCCGGCTGCTCGTAGCTTCCCCGATCAGGGTAGCGCCGCACCTTGTTGCGCGCCGTCTTGGGCCAGGCCGCACTCTTGGGCCACGCCTTGATGCTGTCGCCGAATTCTCCATCCATTTCCGTCTTGCTCCTGCTCGTATTGCGAAGCCGGAGCTTGCCAAGACAGAGGACCAGTGAAAAGATCCACTTTTGCGCCAGTGAATGGGCCACTCTATGAAGCGGCCGCCGGCCTACGCCATCTGGAGCCATTTTGCGCCGTCGCGGGACGGCTCCCTTTCGATACAGGAGCAGCTCGTCCGCTTCTTCCGCCAGGAAGTGGCCAAGGGGGCGTTGCGCCAAGGCACGCGCGGGCCGGCGAGCCGCGCCTTGGCGCAGGAGCTCGGTCTCGCTCGCGGCACCGTGTCGGGAGCTTATGAACGTCTCGTGGCCGAAGGCTTTCTGGTCACCAGGCACGGCTTTGGAACGATCGTGGCGGGGGAGCCCCAGGACCTTCAGATCGAGGACCTTCAGATCGAGGACCTTCAGATCGAGGACCTTCAGATCGAGGAGCTTGGGATCCAGAAGCGGAGCATCGCTGCCGGCATGGCCGCCCCCCGAGCCCCGCGCGGGCCGGCCGGATCGAGCCGCGCCCGGGAGCTCATGACCTCGCGCTTGCTCACGACGCGCGGGGACTGGCCCTTGACGCCCGGCGTGCCGGCGCTCGACGCCTTTCCCTTCGCCCTATGGGGGAGGCTCAGCGCGCGCTTCCACCGTAGCCTCACCGCCTCGGGCCTCGCTTATGGCGAGCCTCTCGGCTATCGCCCCTTGCGGGAGGCGATCGCCGGTTATGTGGGCGCAGCGCGCGGCATCACCTGCGCGGCCGAGAATGTGCTCGTCACCACCGGCACCCAGATGGCGACCTATATCGCGGCGCTCGCGGCAACCGACCGGGGCGAGCCCGTCTGGGTCGAGGATCCGGGCTATGACGGGACGCGCCTCGTGATGCGACTCGCGGATCTGCGCGCCGTCGCGGTGCGGGTGGACGGGGAGGGCATGGACGTCGCGCATGGGTTGAGCCTCGAGGCCGGCGCGCGCCTCGCCGTGGTGTCGCCCTCGCACCAATTCCCGACCGGGGTCGTCATGTCCTTGACCCGTCGCCTCAAGCTCATCGACTGGGCCTCGCGCGCCGGCGCCTACGTGATCGAGGACGATTACGACAGCGAGTTCCGCTATGACGGCGAGCCCGTCGCCTCGCTCAAGGCGCTCGACCGCGAGCGCGGCCGGGTTCTCTATGTCGGGACGCTGAGCAAGGTCCTGGCGCCGGGCCTGCGCCTCGGCTTCCTGATCGTTCCGGATCGCCTGATCGACGCGGCTCGCGCCGTGCGCTGCGCGCTCGACCGCCAGGTGTCCCTGCCCTTGCAGGCGATCGCCTCGGAGTTCATCGGCAATGGCCATCTCGGCCAGCATATCCGCAAGCTGCGCGGCGTTTATGCCGAGCGGCGTGCGGCGCTCCTCGCCGCGCTCGCATCCCTGGGCTCCGGCCTGTTCCGCGTCTCGGGGGCGGCGACCGGCGTGCACGTGCTCGGCGAGCTGCCGCAAGACACCGACGATCTCGCCGTCGCCCGCCGGGCGCGCGCCAGGCGGGTCGGGGTCGAGCCGCTCGCTGCCTATCGGATGAGCCATGATCTGCCGCCGCGCCCGGCCCTGCTCATCGGCTTCGCCAATACACCACCCGAGACGATGCGGGAGGCGGTGGCGATCGTCACCGACGCGATCGAGCGGGAGCGCGACGCGGCGCTGCCGTCGCGCGCGGAGGCTTTCGCGAAGTGAGCCGTTGCCGCGCTGGAGGAGAGAGAATTCCCCACCCTATCTCCGATCTTTCGGTATCTGGGCGCGCTTATATTCCCCCAGCTCCAGCCCTGGCCCCAAATCCCTTTCCGGACTCGAGGCATTCTGTCGATTCGGCCTACCCTCCGACCAAAATAGAGTAACAATATGATTATGATGATGATCATCAACATACCTTGAGAAATCACAGATCAGCTTCCAAACTGCATCGGAAAGCTTCAGTTGTCCGGGCGAAACGCAGTGCTCCGAAGAAACTGGATCGTCTTCGTGATCCAACACCGTTCCACCTTCGTCTTCTAGTGGATTGAATCGGACGCTTGGTACACGCCCGAGACCGTCCTCACAGCTCGCAGAAGAGCGGCGCGGCCCTGCTCGTTTGCAGACGTTCGGAAGGTCACGGGAGGGTGGTGAGCGGACGCTGCGATTAACGGGAGTCGGACCGTCTCGTCAGATCAGGCGAATATTTTCGTATCGCACCTTCTTGAAAGTGTTCGACCTCCCCGTCAAATTGCACCCAATGATGTTTCGACCGCTCGAATATCGATAACGCTGGGGCCGGAAAGTCAGGGGCGGCCAACGCGCCAACGGCTACGCCGATCATTGATGGCAGCGCATCGGGCTTCCAATAGATTGTCGAACCGCACGTTGGGCAAAAATAGATGCGCACCCTGTTACCGCTATCGCCAACGTGAACAAATTCCGTGGCCCCACCAGAAATCTCAACAGTGTCAATCGCATAGAATGCCCCGACGCTGAATGGACTACCGGTCCGTCTCTGGCAGGCGAGACAATGGCATGCGACAACCAGTTTTGACGGTTCTCGCAACATAAGCTTAAGAGCGCCGCAAAGGCATTGAGCGTCGGCCATGGTAAATCCTCCGTCTAGCCGGTCAGGCAATATTGAATTTGGGGGCTGAGACGCGACCGCGCCGCATTGGAAGCGACTGGCGGGCGTCAGACGTGCGACCCGATCAAGGGATCAAGGGTGCACAACACTAAACACAATACATTTCGCGGCAGTCCTCGTCCAGCGAAAAGACTGACGACGAAGATGTCTGTTTGGGGTCGAACTTCTCTGTTGGCCGCTTTCCGGAGAGTGGACATTCGGCGCGGACCGCCGCACTGCCATGGCCAACGTTAGCGGATTGACTCCAGCATCTGGTGCCCGCGTGCGGCGGCGGCGATGATTTTGTCGGGATCGGCGGTCCAGACGAAGGGCTTTGACTGCGGGTTGTGGTCGACGACGAAGCGGTCGATGGCGCCCTGTAGATCGACGACGCCCTTGAAACGCTGCGCTTGAGACGACGCCTGGTGAGGATGGCGAAGAAGCCCTCGACGGCGTTGAGCCAGCTGGCGGAGGTGGGCGTGAAGTGGAACGTCCAGCGGGGATGTCGGCCCAGCCATTCGATCACCTTGGGGTGCTTGTGGGTGGCGTAATTGTCGAGGATGGCGTGAACCGTCTTGCCAGCCGGGACCTCGCGCTCGACGGCGTTGAGGAAGCGGATGAACTCCTGATGTCGGTGGCGCTGCCTGCAGCGGCCGATGACATTACCCTCCAGGATGTCGAAGGCGGCAAACAAGGTAGTGGTGCCGTGGCGCTTGTAGTCGTGGGTCATGGTCCCGGCGCGACCCTTCTTCATGGGTAGGCCCGGC